>CAZLFW010000073.1:0-8703 GCA_964559045.1 uncultured bacterium | reverse complement strand
TTCTTTTTGTAAATCTGAAAGACGGTTTTTGTAAAACCATTCATCCAGAGGGTATTCATTTGAAATATCTTCCAAAAATTGTTCCACTTTTTCTTTAAATCCGTTGTCTGTAATTTTAAGTAAAAAAATAATTAGAGATGACAGTGTTTTATAAGTAAAATCATATCGTTGTATGTATTGAAGAATCTCCGCCTTATTTTTTTTTCTGTTTACCTGTTTGAAATAGGTATCCAAAAAAGAAAAAATATCTATTCTGTCTTTATTCTCAAGCAAGATTTTTACTGTTTCCTTGCCAATCTGATTTAGGATGTTTTCCATCTTCTTTGACATTTTTTACCTCTAAAATCTTTCTCTTCTGCTCATTAAAATGATTTCTTTCAAAACATCTTTATTTTTTGCATTTAACCAGTTTTCTTTAAAATTCCTATTGTGAATAATCTGTGCAATAGCTGAAAGAGCTTTTAAATGAAAATTTCTTTTGTCAATTGTGCCTAAAAGGATGAATACAATAACCGGTGTCTTTTCATCAGGATACTCAATACCTTTCTTGCCTCTGATAATTACCATCTCAAATTTATTTTTTCCTTTGATTACTATATGAGGGATTGCAACAGTTTCACTAATGACACTGCTGTATTTTTTCTCTTTGTCCATTAGCATTGAGAATATTTTTTTTTCGGACATATTCAATCTTTTTGTTAACTTTTTAGAAACAGTCTCATATACATCTTTATAATTTATCTTTTCATTAAAGTCCAGTACCACGCATTTTTTTATTATTTTGTCAAATTGGTCTTCTTTGATAGAGTCACGCTCCCTTAAAATTTTTCTCAATTCTTTTTCCAAACTTGTTCCAGTAATGTTTTTGTCAATAACTCTCTCTATTACGTGCAGAAGCGCAAATTCTTTCTGTTTTCTTTTTCTGCCATAGAAAAAATATACAACGATACTCACGAAAATAAAAAACATTGTTGCTATGAGAGCTTCTTTACCTATCTCAAAAATAAGAAAAGAATATAAGATAATTCCGAGAATTTGAACATAGGGATAAAAAGGAGCTTTATATTGAGGCTTGTAATTGATGAGTTTGCTTTCTCGCATGATTATTATTGATATATTAGCCAAAATATATGTTAAAATCAAGGAAGTTGAGGCAACTTCAATTAAAATGTTCAATTTTAAAAAAAGGCCTATAATAATAATCAATCCTGTTATAAAAATTGACCAATACGGAGTTTTGAATTTTTTTGAAACTTTTTTAAATAGAGCAGGGAACATTTGGTCTTGGCTTAAAGCATACGGGTATCTTGAGGCTGACATAATGCCAACATTTGAAGCGGATATGAACCCTATAATTGCGGCAACTGACAATAAAATTTTTCCCTTTACTCCGAGAACCGCAAATCCGCCGTCAGATATGGGAGTAATGGATTTTGACAAAATGTCTCCGTTTAATACTCCCACTGTAACAAAAACAAGAGCGGTATACACGATACAGATTATACCCAATGCAGTTAACATACCTTTTGGCAGTTTTTTGGAGTCTTCAACTTCTTCCGCAAGGCTTGCCACTTTAAGCAAACCTCCGTATGAAACAAATATGAATCCTGTTGTGGATATGATATTTTGCAATCCTCCTTTGAGAAAAGGGGTATAATTGTTTACGTCGATAAATCTTGCTCCGTATATTATATAGAAGATAAGTATTAAAAACAGTATAAGCACTAAAAATACCTGAACTCTTCCCGCTTTTTTTATGCCGAAATAATTGATGGCAAGAAAAGCGGTGCATACAAGAATTCCAACAATATGAGAATTTATGGATACTATCAGGGAAACGTAAGTTGCCAATCCAACCAAAGCGAAAGTGGTCTTAAAAATAAGAGATAGCCAGCTTAAAACCCCTGCAATTGTGCCTACTCCGGCACCGAGGCTCCTTGTAACAAAAAAATAACCGCCTCCTGCCTTAGGCATGGCGGTTACCAATTCTGCAATGCTTATAACACCTGGAATGGAGAGTATGCCTGCAATAAAATATACGAAAATAACCGAAGCTCCGCATTTTTGATAAGCTATTCCGGGTAAAATGAATATACCTGCACTTACCATTGCACCTGCGGCAATGCTGAATATATCAATAAGCTTTAATCCCTTGCTTAATTTCGGCATTAGTTAAAGTAACAAATTTGGATATAATTTTCAATAAAAATTAAAATGAAAACAGTTGTATTAAAATTAAACATTTGATATGCAAAACAAGTTCAAAGTCGAAGAACACTTTTGCCATTTTAAATAGAATCATATAATTTAAAATTTTATTAACGGAGTTTTGAAATGTTTACAAGAGAAGAAGTGGAAAGAGAAACTGCCAAATTAATGCAAATCAGAGAGGAGTTTTACTCCTTTCTTGACGAAAACATACCTAAGAAAAAATTGAATATTTATGATTTTTCCCAAAATCCCAAGCTTGATGCGGAGAAAGTATACGAGCTGTTTTTCAAACTTGATTATCAAGCGAGAAAATTAAGGGGTATGCTTATTAACAGTTACGGTATTATGCAAGTTGAAGGTTCAAAGCTCAACGTTAAAAAATAATTTAATAACAGCTATTTAAAATATTCCAAATATCATTTCAAATGAAAAATTGTATGAAACTCTTTTAAATTATCCGTAAATTTTTCTCGCCATATCTATAAGTTTTTCCGCTCTGTAAGTATATCTGTGCGTTTCCATAACTCTTCTATACGCTTTTTTTACAACTTTTTCACGTTCTTCAGGGTGTTTCAGAAATTTTTCGGTTAATTCGGTGATCTCTTCAAAGTCGTAATAACAGATAATCTCCTCACCAATATCAAACAGGTCTTCTATCTGTTCTCTGTAATCAGTGATTAGAAATCTTCTGCAAGCAGGAACGTCGAATATACGCTGATTAACGGCATTTTTCATTTGAAGACTTGTTGTATTAAAATTAATATCAGCCAAATTGTAAAAATAAGGAAGCTCGGAATAATATATAACCTCGGGGTGGTATGTTATTTTGTCTCTGAAATAATGTTTCCAGCCTTTATCGCCTACTATGAGAGGTTTAAAAGGTAAAATTTTTCTAACGCATTGATATCTGTAAATTCTTGTTGCTTCCCAAGTAACCGTTGTGTCAAAATTGGTTTTGTTAACTTCGTCGAGTTTTTCATACAGCCTGTAAAACTGCTCATAATTTTTTTTAATAAAATCATCAACATTCCTTTCATTTGATTTGGAAAAATCAACTCCTATCTTTTTGTGCATTTTCAATATAAAATCAGGTGCATTTGTTTTTTCCAGAGATTTTTTCACTTTTTCTATCATCGAGTTACCCACAAACATAACTTCGGTTTTATATTGGGAGAAAGGATTGTCATTTAAATCCACATATCTGAATCTGTGAGTGTCAACTCCGAGAGGCAGATAAAAAACATTTTTAAATCCAAGTGCTTTCATGTCGGAAATATTATCTTTGTCCCACACCAAAATTGTGCAGAAATCAGAAATGTTTTTTTTAAATTGTTTGATTATCAGAGAAGGATTGTCAACATACCATGAAACAAGAGGCATCTCTATTTTTTCAAAAAAATTCATGAGAACGCCTTCTCTGTCAACTCCGAGATGATTTATGGTAAAGGTAAAATCAGGTTTGAAAGTAGAAATCTTTTTATATAAAATTTCTATGAATTCGTCTGTTAAATATTCGGTGTCTCCGAGAATAATTTTCTCGTATTTAATATTTAGCTCCTCCAAAGCGGTAATAAACTCTCCTATTAAAAAATATTTCGAAGTTAACAAGAGAATTTTTACCTTATCTCCGGAGAACTTTTTATATTTGAGTTTTTCAAAGTTTATCACTGTTAGAACTCAAAAGATTCCTTTTGCTGGAGATCATACATCATAATTGTAATATCATACAATTTGCCTTTATCCGTCATAAAATAATCTTCGAGGTCGCATTTTCTGGAGAATCCCAACTTTCTAAACGATTTGATAAGCTTGTAATGCTCGGAAATGATTTCCGCTATTACATATTTCAGTCCCAGTTCTTTTGCTATTTTTATTTGGGATTTTACAAGGTATGAACCCAGTCCTATCCCTCTGAAATCCTTATCAAGAAAAATTCTTATCTCTGCCATGTGTCTTTTGCTTTTGGTCATAAAGTGAAGTGTTGTGCTTCCTACTATCTTGTCCTGATACATGGCAACTACCGGGAAAACACGTGAAAAATCAATGTTTTGATACCAACGTTCAACTGTCCCCTTATTTTTAACCTTATCCTTCAAAAAAATCATATCATCATCGTCAGCACGTTGAAACATATCGTAAACAAGCTCCAAATCTTTCTCTATTGTGGGTCTGATTAAAACTTTTTTATAATTGCTCAATGTAACGAACTCTCTGAATTGTCTAATTCTTTTCATAGTTAAGCCTCCTAAAGAAGATAAGCTCTATCTAACATTTATAAAATATATTATCAATAGAAAAAGTAGTTGGAAATGTATAACCGTTTAATCTGAAATTAAATTTATTTTTGAATTATAACAATTTTTCACTTAAATAACATTTGTAGCATTTTAACTATTTGTTAGTAAACTGTTCTTAAATATTTAACTTTGGACCTGGAACTTGCATTATGAGGGGTGTATGAGCAAGTTAAAAATATTTTCAATATAGCGGGTTCCAGTAAAATAGTTCCGTTGTTCAATAGTTTGGAAAGTGCACTTGATTATTTAAAGAAAAGATAATTATTCTTGTTTTGCTCTTTCAATACTTATTATTTAACTTTTAGCAGAAAAAATATGAGTTTAAGGAATGCCGGGGGTGGGACTCGAACCCACACGGGATTGCTCCCACTGGATTTTGAGTCCAGCGCGTCTGCCAGTTTCACCACCCCGGCTATTGATTTCGGCGTTGTTATCACTACATTTAATAAATGTCAAGTAATTTTAAATTTGAAAAATTTTCTTTATATTCACCTGAAAAAATATTGTAAAAAAGATTTTACGTTTTATTTTTTACATGATATACAAAAAAAGTTTAAAATCAAATTTTAATTTATCGGAAAAATTACTTTTTATAATTAATGCGGTTATTTTGAGGGTTTTAGCCTGAAAAATCTCTTACATCGAGTATTTTGTATTAAATAATTTTCAATTAAAAATCATTTAATTTTAAGCTGATTTCGGAAAATAAAATTTATATTTATGCTGTTGATATAATAATCGCTTTTAAAAATTCAAACGGAACATTTCTAAAAAATGGGTTATAAAAAACTAATTTTCAAGTCTGCCGCGGTAATGGGCAGCGCCACATTTGCAAGCAGAATTCTCGGTTTTATTCGTGATATTGTAATTGCCAAATTTCTCGGAACCACATTTTATGCAGATGCTTTTTTCGTTGCTTTCAGAATTCCCAATTTTTTAAGAAGGCTGTTCGGAGAAGGCTCTTTAACCGCATCATTTATACCTGTTTTTACAAAATACAAATATGAAAAAGGGGAGCAGGGTGCAAACGAATTGTCTTCCGTCTCATTTACGCTTTTAACAATTATTTTAACAGTTGTAACAATATGCGGAATAATATTTTCACCACTCATTGTCAAGGCAGTTGCCCCGGGATTTGAGAAAGACGCACAAAAATTTTTAATTACCGTTAAATTAAACAGAATTATGTTTCCCTATATTTTTTTTATAAGCCTTGTTGCTCTTTCAATGGGAATTTTAAATTCTTTGAAGCATTTTTTCGCGCCTGCCATTGCACCTGCATTGCTTAACATTTCAATGATAACAGGTGCTGTTTCTTTTTATTATTACAATGGCAGTGTTGTTTACGGATTGGCTGCAGGTGTAATTGTGGGCGGAGTGTTACAGTTGATGCTTCAATTGATTTATCTTAAAAAATATAAAATAGTAGTTAGAATGAATTTCAATTTCAGGCATCGTGCAATTAAAGAAATTTTACTTTTAATGGGACCTTCTCTGCTTGGACTTGCCATTACCCAAATTAACATACTTATCAATACACTTCTTGCTTCGTTTCTCCCAACTGGAAGTGTCTCGTATCTTTATTATGCCGACAGGTTGATTCAGTTTCCTCTTGGAATTTTTGCAGTGTCAATAGGTTCGGCTGTTTTACCCTTGCTTTCGGAACAATCTGCGAAAAATAATAAGGAAGAAATGAAAAAAACTTTTCTTTTCGGAATGAAACTGATTTTACTTATTACTGTTCCAGCTACAATAGGTTTGATATTTGCCGGAAAACCAATTGTTTCTTTTCTGTTTCAACGAGGTGAATTCTCGGTTAACGCACTGGATAACGTATGTCTTGCCATTACAGGTTACAGCGTAGGATTATGGGCTTATGCGGGAATCAGAGTGATTGTCCCTGTTTTTTATGCTTTTAAGGATACCAAAACACCTGTTAAAGCAGGAGCTGTTGCACTGATAATCAATGTTGCGGCAAGCCTTATATTAATGAAATTTTATTTGCACACGGGATTGGCAATTGCCACTTCAATTTCGTCTTCAGTGAATTTTATCATTTTATTCCTATTTTTAAAACGTTATATGGTTGTTGACAAAAAAGCGCTTTTTACATATATTGCCAAACTTGTTCCACCGTCAATTATTTTAATTATAGTTATAAAAACTTACATGAGCATTTTTCCTTTTCTTTATTCATGGAGTTTTGCAGTAAAATTTTCATACATAACCTTTATGATGTTTTTTGCGGTGATAACTTACACATTATCGTGTTATGTCTTTAAAATAGAAGAAATAAAATATCTGAGAGAGAAATGGAAGAAAAAATCGTTGTAATTTTGCCAAACTGGATAGGCGATGTTGTTATGAGTCTGCCTGTGCTGCATAAGTTGAGGCGGTTGTTTCCCGGTGGAAGTATAAGAGCTGTGGTGAGAAAAGACATTTTCCCTTTAATTGAAAAAAATTGCAATATGCTTGATGTTTTGCCTTTGTTTTACTCTGATAAAAGTTTCAAGGATACTTTTTTGTTATTTAAAAATATAAAAGCGGAAAAATTTGATAAATGCTTTGTTTTGCCACGCTCCTACAGAATGTTTTTTCTTTCTTTGTTGTCAGGCATTAAGGAGATATACGGGTACGGAGACTTTTTCAAAAATTTTTTTTTAAAAAAATCATTAAAACGGGATAAAGATTCATTATCTAAACACAGAGTTTATTATTACCTTGAAATTTTAAAATTATACCGTGATTTCGAATTTGGCGGCAACCTGTATCCTAAAATTTTTATTAGTGAAACATTGGATAAATGGGCAGACACCTTTTTAAAAGAAAATGGGTTAACAGGTAAAGTATTAATAGGCTTGAATCCCGGAGCAACATACGGCACAGCAAAATGTTGGGAATCGGAAAAGTTTAACGAATTAATCGCACTTGTTTCTTCAAAATGCAGAAATGCGATTTTTATGATTTTCGGAGGGAAAGACAATCTTTCTTATAATTTTCATATTAAAGGAACTAACGTATTGAATCTAACCGGAAAAATGAATCTTGCAGAAAGTGCCGCATTAATTTCAAAGTGTAATCTGTTTATAACCAATGATACTGGTCCCATGCACATTGCAGATGCTCTCGGCATAAATATTGTTGCTATTTTCGGACCTACTGACCCTAAGGAAACACCACCTTTCAGGATGAATAAAAACATTATTTACAAAGATTTGCCTTGTTCTCCATGCAAAGAAAGAATTTGTCCTTTAAAACATAACAAATGTATGGTAATGATTTCCGTCGATGAAGTGTTTATGGAAATAAAAAAAGTTTTCGGAGGTTGTAATGCTGAAGTTTAAGAATTTACTGGTAATGTTTATTATTATATTTTTCGTCTCTTTTATTGCTTTAATGTTTTATTCGACAAGAACCGACGAGAGGTTAAACGTTGAAAGTAAAAAATATGTGGATACAGTGCTGCCTATAATTTTAAAAAGTTTTGATGCAAATGAATTTATAAAATTCGCTGCCCCCGAATTTCTCAAAAGTGTGCCTGAAAAAAGAATATTTGAAATTTTCAACGTTTACAAAAAACTGGGCGGTTTTAAAAAATATTTGGGCTCCAAAGGAAAAGCCAAAACATCAATTGCCATTTTCAAAGGAAAAAAATGGGTTTATGCAAAATATACCGCAAAAGCGGAGTTTGCCAATGGTTTGGCTGTTATAAAAATTACAATTATTAAGGAAAAAGGAAAATGGTTCATATATCATATTAAAATAGATTCAAAAGTTTTTAACAGTGATAAAAAAACAAAAAATAATATAAAGCAAAACAAGAAGAATTGATAATAAAGATTATATCTTTTGTTAAACTTGATTCTATAATATGGGATTTAGTAATAGTCTATAGTATTTAATTGCTCAAGTTTCGCACCTTTCCAAAAGGGGTAAATGGCTGAAATGAAATAAAAAAAGTTACAAAACATACTTAAAAAAGACCTTTGCACAGTAAAAAATGGTAAAAATTAATCCAATAGATCAGTAAATAAAAGTAACTAGTTATAATGGATTCTTCCCCTTCGCTCTGCTCAGGGTCAGAATGACTTTTTCGAGGTCATTCTGAAGGAGCTTTAGCGACTGAAGAATCCATAAATTATTAATATTAAATGAAAAATTCACCATATTGATAGAAATACCATGCAAAGGTCTC
>CAZLFW010000072.1:0-7494 GCA_964559045.1 uncultured bacterium | reverse complement strand
ACGAGACTCTATTTTTCCCGGGTGCTTTTAAAATTGTATCTTGGATATGGGATAAGGTTGATCCGTTTGATATAAAAGATAAAATATATGATTCAAAAGGAGGATTACAAATCTCTGGAAGTGCAACAGCCGGTGTGGAGCTTCCTGCCTTAAAAGTTGCAGGTGGCAATGCTGCTCTTAAGTCCGGTAACTTGGAAAATATAGGCATTAAGCTGCCTTCTGTTTCCATGGGATTTGCAATAGAAGAGGCGGTTCATGAGTATCAGGATATAAATGATAAAAACGCTGATTCTCTCGGAGTGGAAATAAATATTAACACCTCAATGCCTTTTTCAAATACAATATTAAAAAACATTATGAATTATTCTTTACCTTTTTCCCCTGTTATTGATATTCCCCCATTAGGAGAGGCAACTTTTGATTTACTTGCAAAATATAATAATGAAATAAAACTGTCAGAATTAAATTTTGATTTTACATACGAATATAAAAATGGGAAATCAGATAATTTTTATGCCAAAGAGTTTTTATTACAGATAAAAGATATAAATTTTTCCGAACTTGTAGCGGATTTACCTGATACAATAAAAAAACTCATTATAAAAACAGACTTGGATACTCTTTCCTTGGATACTAAAAATATATCCCAACTTTACAAATTAGTGATAGATACACTTGCGGAGCATTCATCAGGAGAATTTTTAATATATAAGGACAATCTGACAAAAACGTGCTATAAATTGGATTTAGGGTTAGGAGCAGGTCTTGAATTCGGAGTAATCGCTGAATTAAATTATTTTACTCATCAAAAACATCTTGAAAAAAGATATCTTATAGATTCTGGAGCAAAGGGAATTGCGCTTTTAGAAGATTTTTCTAATATTACTCTTAAATATCCTCAGAAAACTTTAAGTGATATATTCGGGTTAACCATTGAATATTTAAAAGATAAAATTGCAGGTCTTTTTCAAACAATAAAAAAAGTAATTGAAGAAAATAAAACTATCAAATTTTTATCAGACTCAGGGAAAAGAATCGTTGAAATAGAAAAAGGGGTATTTACTACAGGCTGGAATGTATTTGTAACTCCCATTATGCCAATATCTTCCGATAAAACACCTATTACTTCTTCCTCAATTCCATTGGAAACGTTAAAAGCATTAATGAAAAAAAGCTCTTTTAATTCATCTTCCGCATCCATAGGTAAAGTCCTATTGATAAATGTAAAAGATGAAAATATGAACATTACAGATAATTTTTCACCTATAAAAATTACCTTTATCTATTCAGACGAAGATTTAAAAAAAGTAAATTTAAATGAAGCCGATGAAAATAAATTTTTTATGTGGAAATTCAGGAATGTTGATCATAAATATGCGAAAATCAACTTCATTATTAATAAAGACAATAATTCAATAACCTCGGACAATATAACCTCAAATGGAATTTATGGAATCGGATTTGACATTACTCCTCCTAATGTAAAATTTTTAAATGTTGGAACTAACGGAAATGTAATAGACAATTATCTTATAGGCATCATAAACGATGATTTTTCAGGAATAGACAATGATACCCTTATTATTAAACTTGATAATAATTCCGTAGAAAAATATTATGATTTAACAACTGGTAAATTTTTAATTCCCAATATAACAAAAGGCTCCCATACTCTTGCCATTTTTGTTAAAGATACTGCGAACAATGTTTTTAATAATAGCTATAATCTATTTTTTGATATTTATGATAATATGTCAGATTATGATAATGATGGGGTTCCAAATTTTATGGACAAATATCCATTTGACCCTTCCAAATCTTCTGACAACAATACTCAAGAGGAAAATCTGCAACAAATAAAAATTAATCTTTTATCAGAAGATCCTGATTTATGCTCCTCTTCATCAGAATTAAAATTAATTTTTACAAGTTTGGATAATTACGAAAAATATTACTCATATATAGATAACTGCTCAATGACAATAGATAAATTTTATCCTGAAAAAAGTTTTAAATCAATATCAGGTTTACCCTATGGAGACTATAAAGTGGATATTGTTTTAAATTCAAAAGAATTTACAATAAACAATGCTTTTGAACTTAATGGAACAGATAATATTTTAACTGGAAGTTTAAGTCTTTCCGAAAATGAAAATAAGGCTTTACATATTTTAAAGGGCTGGAATCTCATAGGCATACCTGTTAATACGTCTTTTAAAACCGGGGAGAAACTACAAAAATCATCAACTATCTGGGGTTGGAACGATAATAAATGGCATGTATGGAGTCCCAAGCAGTCTATAATTAATCTACTTGGGCAATATAAGGTAAATATTTTAACAGAGCTTAATGCAGGTTATGGATACTGGATAAATTCTTCAGAAGAATTTACGGAGACTTTTACAGGAGATGTTTACGGGCTTGAAAAATTGAAGCTCAATAAAGGTTGGAATCTTTTAGGCATAGGAAAGGATACAACCCCGGATAACTTTTCCGATATTTCTACTTTATGGCAATGGAATGGAGCAAATTGGAAGATATGGAGCCCTGAAAATTCCATTTTAAATCTACTTAAAAATTATAAAATAGAGATTGCAGATAAAATTAAAGCAGGTGAAGGATTCTGGGTGAACAAATAATACAATTTCAAAAACACAACATTACCGTTTCAATGTATAAAGTTTTTTGCCTATTATTTTATAAAAATTCAGAATCTCTTTGGAATAGTCGGTTTTGGCTCTCATTAATTTTATTTTTTGCTCTATATAGGATGTTTGATATGAAAAAACCTTAAAAACAGTTGAGAGATTGTTATCGTATTTTTTTTCTTCTGTTTTCATTTTTTCAAATGCACTTTCAAGAGCTGTTAAATTTGCTTTTATTCTTTTTTTTAATGTTTTCAAATTCCTATAAGATTTTTTCACATCAAGAATAATTGAATTTTCAAGCTGTTTCCTATTAAGTTCAAGCCGAATCTTTGACAATTTATCAATTTTGTATCTTGCTTTTGCCTCTCTGTTAAAAACAGGATATGAAAATTCAAATCCGATACCCCAACTGTGATAAACATTTGAGCTCATTCTGTCAATATCATTGCCGTAATCTTCTCCTTTTCCCGAAACTGCACCGTATATGTTAAGATTGAGCTCAGGTTTCATACTATTTTCACTCTTTAAAATATCCAATTCAGCATTTTTCAAATCATCTTCAATAGATTTTATTTCCTCTCTGTTTTTCAAAGCGTATTTTATGGCATTATCCAATGTAATGCCAATATTATCGGGGAAAAAACCTGTAACAGGTTTGATACGATAATCACTTTTAACATCATTCATGTAAAATTTTACTTTATCTTCCGCATTAAAAATGTTTTGCAATGCTTTAATAAGTTCCTCTTCTCTCGATTCAACCTCTGCTTCCGTTTCTTTGATAATGTTTTCCGGCAACAACCCCAATGAAACTTTTTTCCTATTAATTTTCAAGGTATTTCTGGATAACTGTAATGCTTCCTTTTTGGCTTGAAAATAGTTATACGCATAAATCAGCTCAAAATAAGCATCTGCTGCCTTTAAAATTTCATCGTTTATATTTTTTTTTATTTCACTTTCGGTTTTATGCAAAGAATTTTCCGCTTTCAATATTTCGCTTCTATTGATAACCACACCGAAATTTTTTAGTAGAGGCTGCGAAATCTTGAGCATCATGGAAGAAGAATACATGGGATTAAGCACTGCCCAATCGGAGTTTGTTTTAAACCTGTTATTGGAAAATGAAAATGTTAAATCCGTGCCCCATGAAAGTTTTTTTGTTAAGGAAAAATTAAAGTCAACATTTCTGTTTATTACAAAATCTGAGACATTGTTTTGCAGTTTGCTTCCTGTAAATTCCTTTTTAAAATCTTTACTTAATTCAGTTGAAAAAACAGGGTCAAAAATTCCCCTATACTTCTCTATTTTAAACTTTGCAGTGCTCTTGTTCAATTTATATATTTTTATATTAAGATTATTTTTCAAAACTAAGGAAATAAAGTCTTGATATGATAGATTTTTTGTAACATCTCCATAAATAACAAAGGGAAAAACAATAAAAAACAGAATAATTAACAAATTTTTCATAAATTGTTTGTCTCCTCTTGTAGCTTAAATTTTACATTTTCAATATTTCCTACAAATTCTTTTAATTTTTCAACTTCATAGGAAATTCGTCCTGTTTCTTCTCTCTTGCTTTTAACAGCTTTTTCAACAGCCCCCTTGGTAGCGGCAATAACCTCTTGCATTTGATTTTCAAAGTCATAGGAAAATTCACGAAAAGTATCCTGAACACCTTGATATATAGGCCATCTGAGATTCTCTATATTTGAATAAATCAAAATCTCCAATTTTTCAAGATACCTTTTCAAAAGCCTTCTTTTCAACAAACCCTTTCCCACAACCATATCAACAAGTGTATTTGAAATAGCGGTTAAGGTTGTATCCCACCTGTTTACCACCCAATAAGGTTTCAGCCTCATTTTCAAACCTTTTTCTCCGTGAAGAGGTTTATACGGAATATTCATAAGTTGAGCGGCATTTTTTCTAATAGATTCTATGACTTCAACAGCCTTGTCTTCGTGTGACGAAAGTATTTCAGAAGCTTTTTCACTGAAATTACGGGAAAACTTTCCGAATTCTTTTTCAAAATACGGAGGAATTTTTTCATTCAAATAATTTTGGACATTTTCTTTAATCGTGTTAACATTGGTATCTTCAATAATTTTTTTTATTTCACCTGAAAAATGTTCAAAAGCTTTATCTTTCAGCTTGTCCGCTTCAGAGTCGAGAAAACTTTCCACTCTCTTCATATCCCCCTTTAAAACATCTCCCACAACTGTTTTTCTGGATTTTGCTTCTTCTATCTTTTCTTCCAAAATTTTAATTTTCTTTTCCAGTTCTTCAAGCGGTGTTTCATAAGACCTAATTGATATTTTAAGTTGCATTAAAATATTTTCTATAATATCAATACTTTTTTTGGAAATGGCATTACATAATATCTTAAATTTCTCTTTTTCCATAAAATCTAAAATTGCATTTTCCAATATATCAAAATTGCTTTGTTTGTATTGATTTTTATCATTGTTGATTTTCGATTTTAAAGCTTTTTTAGCGGATACACCGTAAACTTCAATACTATCTTCGGAAATCTCTTGCTGCAATAAAATTTCCTTAAAAAAATCCATGCTTGCAGTAAGCTCATCACTGTCAAGATAATCTATTTTATTTAAAACGTAAAAAATTTTAGGGACATGAGATTTAACAGATTTTAAAAATTGAACCTCCACCTCTGTAAGAGGAGGGTCAGCGGATGTAACAAAAAGAGCAGCATCACACTGCGGCAAAAAATTAACTGTTATCTCGGTGTTATGATGAAAAGTAGAGCCTATTCCAGGCGTGTCTATTAATACAAAACCTCTTTTCAATAATTTGGAAGGATAATATATTTCCACATGCGAGATATTCAGTTTGTTCTCGGGATTCCCTTTTTCAGTAACATACTTTTCGAGAAAATTTTTGATACTCTCAACATCTTCAAAAAATTCAACATCCTCCTCCCTGTTGGAATAAAATATTTTAACGTATATTTTATCACCGAAAAAAATAAAGGTTGGAATTGCAGTTAAAGGCACAACTGCAACAGGGAGAATGTTCTCTCCAAGCAATGCGTTAACAAGAGTGCTTTTTCCTCTTTTAAACTGCCCGAGAACGGCAAGATGAAACCTTCCTTTATTAAGCCTTGAAAGAAGCTCGGATAATTTTTCTTTCGAAGACTTAAACTCATCTTCTGAAGCATCTAAAATTGCAATACATTTTTTAAGAGCCTCCTCGATTTTCACCCTGTTCATATTCTCCTCCTTGCACTGAAGTCAAATAAAAAGCAGGAGTCATCAGCATCAATGCAGTTTATGGGAGACTCCATTCCCGAACGGAAACAAGTTATAAACTAAACTTCTGTTTTTTAAAAAATATAAAAAATTTGCAACATTTTTACCGTTTATAACCTTAAACCTCCATAACTCAGCTCAAAATCAGTTTGGAAATTTTTTCAAAATCCGGCTCCACAGTTATAGGTTGTTCAGAAATTTTTATTGCATTGTCCGGGTCTTTTAAGCCGTGTCCCGTTAAAGTGCACACTATTGTATCTCCCGATTTGAAAAAATTTTTTTTGGAAAGCTTTAACAATCCCGCAACAGTTGCAGCACTTGCAGGTTCGCAAAAAATTCCTTCAACAGAAGCAATTAATTTGTAAGCATTTAAAATTTCATCATCTGTAACCATATCTATTAAACCTTCTGACTCATCACGTGCATTTTCAGCTTTCTTCCAGCTTGCGGGATTGCCTATTCTAATGGCTGTAGCAACTGTCTCAGGATTATCTATTTTAAAACCTCTTACTATGGGAGCGGCTCCTTCTGCTTGAAATCCAAGCATCTTAGGCAATTTTTTAGCAATTCCCGAATTATGATACTCTTTGTATCCCATCCAGTAAGCAGTAATATTACCTGCATTTCCAACAGGAAGACAATGATAATCCGGAGCGTCTCCGAGAGCATCCACAATTTCAAAAGAGGCTGTTTTCTGTCCTTGAATTCTGTAAGGATTTAAAGAATTAACAAGAGTAATGGGATATTTTTCGGAAATCTCTCTAACAAGATTTAAAGCATCATCGAAATTACCTTTTATTTGGACAACCTTTGCTCCGTGCATCATTGCTTGAGACAATTTTCCAAGAGCAATTTTCCCTTCGGGAATCAAAACTATTGCTTTTAATCCGGCTCTTGCAGCATAAGCTGCGGCAGATGCGGAAGTATTCCCTGTTGAAGCGCATATTACGGCTTTTGAACCGTTTTCCACCGCATTGGTAACAGCCATTGTCATGCCTCTGTCTTTAAATGAACCAGTTGGATTAACGCCTTCGTATTTAAAGTAAACAAAAAGATTTTCCCCTATTAAATCGTTAATTTTAGTGCTTTTTATCAAAGGAGTATTTCCTTCGTTCAAAGTAACTATATTTTTTTCATCTTTTAAAGGAAGAAAACTTTTATATTTTTTAATAATACCTTCCCACATTATAATCTCCTTTTAAAGCAATAATAATATGAATTATTATCAAAAATAATCCTTTTAAGCAACAAATTAAATTTTAAATGTAACCGCTTAAATAACAATAAAGTAAAATAACTTTAAACAATGTTATAAAGATATTGACATAAAATTGGATAACAACTAAATAAAACGGATAAAACAATCAGGGAGCAAATTATAATGTCCCCACGAAAAAAAAACTGATGAAAAGATATTCGTTACTCGCAAAAAGCGTTAAGCTAAAAAGAAATAAAAAGGCTTGAAAAAGCATTGAAATTATGTTAAATTATCCATATTATAAATATGGAATTCTGAACACTCTCAATTCAATATTTTGGAATTTTTTCGGATTTGTTTCGGATTTCGAATTTCAATA
>CAZLFW010000071.1:0-11519 GCA_964559045.1 uncultured bacterium | reverse complement strand
AATAGAGAGAGAAAAGATTATTTGCCAATAATAGAAAAATGGGCAGAAAAAGAGATACTGTTTTATGACCCATTGACTTTAAAAGTAACAGGCAACAGCAGAATATATGAGAAAGGGATGGAGATACTTTTGAAGTAATACTGTTCCACGTGATGTTGGGATATTATAGTTATTGGGATTTAATTGTTAGGTAGGGGCAATTCATGAATTGCCCTTACGGGTTTTAGGATTAGTCGTTAGTCGATAGTCGTTAGACAATAGTCTTTGGGATTTGGTCTCCACTCACACCGGAATACACAGACTATTGACTATCACCTAATTCAACTTTGAACGAAATTATCGTATCACGTATGCACGTTTCACGTTGATATGTTTTGAATTTGGCAATGAATAACCATAAATAACCATGAATTACAATGACTAACGACTATTGACTAATTCAACGTTGAACTATGAACTTTGAACCTTGAACTAATTAGTTTCGTATTTCGAATTTCGATATTCGAATTTATTTAAGGATTTATTTCGGATTTCGTATCTCGATATTCGGATTTAATTATATTTTTAGGAGTTTATGTAATGGAAGATAACAAATTCCACACAATTAAATTTGAAAACAATGTAATAAAGATGATTGACCAAAGAAAACTTCCTAAAAAAGAGGAATATTTTATTTGTAAAAACTATGAACATGTTATTTTTGCAATTAAAGAAATGGTTATAAGAGGAGCTCCTGCCATTGGAGTTGCAGCAGGGTTTGGAATTGCTCTGTTTTGCATTCAAAGCAAAAGCAAAGATGTTATTATTAATAATTTCGAAAAAATTTGTAAAGAGTTTGCAAAATCAAGGCCCACAGCAGTTAATCTCTTTTGGGCAATCAAGAGAATGAAAAAAAAATTTGAAGCAACAAAAGCTCAATCATTAGCGGAGATACAGGATACACTTTTATCCGAAGCAACAAACATTTACAATGAAGATATTTTAACAAACAGACTAATTGGAGAGCACGGAAATAAAATTATTTCAAAAAAATCCAAAAGGTGCAATATTCTTACTCATTGCAATGCAGGTGCTCTTGCAACCGCAGGTTACGGCACTGCTCTCGGAGTAATAAGAACGGCACACGACTCAGGTAAAAACATTCACGTATTTGTTGACGAAACACGCCCTTTTTTACAAGGAGCAAGGCTCACCGCATGGGAATTAATGAAAGAGAAAATTCCCTGCACTTTGATATGCGATAATATGGCAGGATTTCTTATGAATAAAAATATTATCGATGTAATTGTAGTAGGTGCGGACAGAATTGCAGCTAACGGAGATACTGCCAATAAAATAGGAACATACTCTTTAAGTGTGCTTGCAAAAGAAAATAATGTGCCTTTTTATGTAGCAGCACCAATATCAACATTTGACATGACTATAAAAAACGGCAAAGAAATCCCTATTGAAGAACGAAGCGGAAAAGAAATTACCCATATATTTTCAGAGCAAATATCTCCTGATAACATTCAAACTTTTAATCCTGCTTTTGACGTTACACCTAACCGAAATATCACCGGTATAATAACTGAAAAAGGGATTATCACCGAGCCTTTTCAAGAAAATATAAGGAGTGTTATAAATGTGGATTAATGATTTTAAAAAAGAATTCAAAGACAAATTTTCTACTGGAGAATCAATATTATCACAGCACAGTCATGATGAATCTCATCATACATGGATACTTCCCGATATTGTTTTTTTCCCTGAAAATGAACAGGATGTAAGTAATCTACTTAAATTTGCCAATGAATATAACGTTCCTGTTACAGGATACGGTGCAGGGAGCAGCATTGAAGGGAATCCAATACCTGTGAAAAAAGGCATTGTGGTGGATTTTCAAAATATGAACAAAATAATTGAAGTTTATCCCGAAGATATGACTGTTCTTGTTGAACCGGGTGTTTTATATAAAGATTTAAATAGAGAATTAAGGTATTACGGATTGTTTTTTGCACCTGACCCTGGAGCCAATGCTTCAATAGGCGGAATGCTTGCAAATAACGCAAGCGGGACAAGAACCGTTAAATACGGAGGCACGAAAGATAACGTTTATAAAGCCAATATTGTTATTCCCGGTGGAGAAGTTTTAACACTCGGCAATCTTGCAAGAAAAACTTCAAGCGGTTACGACCTTCTTCATTTTTTTATCGGCTCTGAAGGCACTTTAGGGCTGTTTACAAAAGCTTATTTGAAACTGCACGGAATACCTGCGGAAATGTCTGCCATATTAGCATATTTTAATGATGTTCACAGTGCGGTTAAAACAGTATCAAGCATTATGATGTCAGGATTTTCACCTGCAGCTCTTGAATTCATGGATGACAATGTAATAAAAATGCTTAATAATAGCGAAAATTTATCTCTGCAAGAAAAACCTGCTATTCTCATGGAGTTCCACGGAAGAGAAAAAAATACTCTTTTAAAAGAAATAGATTCTGTTATTGAAGTTTGCAAAGAAAATAACATGATTGATTTTGACAGTGGTGTTGGCATTGATGAAAGAAACAGAATTTGGGAAGCAAGACATAAAACTTACGAAGTAATTCTCAGAACAAACCCGGGAAAAAAAGCCATTATTGTTGACACTGCTGTTCCTGTTTCAAAATATCCCGAACTTGTTGAGTTTACTAAAAAAGCTGTTGAAAAAATAACAGGTTATATTTTCGGACACGCGGGAGACGGTAATTTACATGCGGTCCTTGTTGCGGATAAAGAAAATCCCGAAGAATGGAGTAAAATAGTTGAGACAAACGATAAAATAGTGGCAAAAGGAATAGAGCTCGGAGGCACTGCCACAGGAGAGCACGGAGTTGGCATTGGAAAAATGAAATTTTTAAAAAACGAATTCGGTGAAAGCAGCATAAACATAATGAAAAAATTAAAAGGTGCAATTGACCCTAAAAATATTATGAATCCGGGGAAAATAATACAAATTTAAAAAAATGTCGTTAGTCTTTAGTTATTGTAATTTATGGTTATTTGTCGTTCAATAACCACTAAACCCTAACAACTATATCCTAACTAAATTCGAATATCGAAACTCGAAATCCATATTAGTTCAAGGTTCAAAGTTGTTAGTTCAAAGTTGAATTAGGCGATAATCAATAGTTTGTGTATTTCGGTGTGAGTGGACACCAAATCCCGTAAGGGCTAATTAGTTTATAGTTTTTAGTTTTTTATAAATCCTAATAACTACTATACCCCAAAGCTTTATATTATTTTAACCTGCATTCTTCCAAAACTCTTCTTTTGCTTTTAAATTTGGAATGCAGCCAATACCAGTTTTCAGGATTTTTTAAGATATTATCTTTAATGATATTATGAATTTTTTGAGTGTTGATTTCCAATAAACTCTGAAAATCCTTTCCATTATCTCTATCCAAAACAATTTCATCGGAAAAGCATAACCAATAAGTATCATTCTTTTTTTCAACATAAGAAAACACTATGGGAGCACCTGTTTTCAACGAAAAGTAAACAGGTGCGGAGCTGCAATAAATTTTTTCACCGAAAAACTCCACTTTAACTGAATTATCTTTTTTACCTCTCTGGTCAATTATAAAACCTACAACACCCTTTTTTTTTAAAGCTTTAAACACAGGAAGCAAAGCATTTTTGCTTTCAATAACCCTAAAACCAAAATTTTTCCTTAATTTGAAAAGAAAATTGTTAAAAAATTCAGGTTTCTGTTTCTTACCTACAGTTATAAAGGTTTTATCCGGATAAAAAACAGGCATAATAACAGGCAATTCCCAATTGCCAAAATGTCCTGAAACAACAATAACGCCTTTTCCTTTTTTCAAAGCATTGTTAAAGTTATGAAGTCCTTTGAATTTGATGAATCTTTCAATATCTTCTTTGGAAAAATTTTGGATTTTAATCAATTCCAGAATATTTTTAAAAGGTTTTGAAAAAGATGATTTTACAACTTTTTTTTTCTTTTCATAAGGCAATAAAGGAAGAATTTTCTCCAAATTATATTCTGCTATTTTTCTACGTGAAGGAGAAATAAAAAAATATGTATATCCCAAGATTTGCGAAATTTTATCTATTAACTGAAATGATAAAAGTCTCAAAGGGTTTATTGCTCTTTTAACGCTACCGTGCCGTCCCATTCTTTGGCTTCGTCTATTAACATTATCGGAATATCATCTCTGATTTCATAAAGTAATTTGCAATTTTTGCAAACAAGTCCATCTTCTTTTTCTGTTAAAAAAATATCACCCTTACATTTGGGGCAAGCTAAAATTTCAAGCAGTTCCCGTTTAATAGCCATTTTTACCTCTGTTAAATAATCTCCCCCTCTTTTCTATGAGGGGGAGAAATGTATAATTAATCTTCTTTCTTTTCAACAGGTTTTATTCCAAGTCTCTTTGCCACATGGTCTCTTCCGAGGAAGAAATTCATCCATGATGAAGTATGGTAAAAATCCCAGTTAGGTGGAGGGACAAGATTGTCTTTTATTGTTTCCTGTTCATTGTAAGCTTTAAGCCTGTCATAAGCTTTGACCCATACACATTTCTTTTTATTGGGATATACTTCACACCAGCCTTGGTAACTTCCGCCGCACGCACCGTTCCTTTGATTTTTAGGACATTGAGACATTGGGCACAGAAATGCAACATCCATTAATGCACAATCACCGCAATCCATACATTCGAAATTTGCCACTTTAATAAGATGCTCAATATATTTAAAAGTATGCTCACCTTTGGTATTGTCAAGCTTGGAGCACAACCATCTCATAGGCTTAAACAAAATACCCTTTTCTTCAAACATAACATCATGTAAGAATCTTGCCATCCTATACATAAGAGGATTATCAGGATCAGCATTTTTAGGAGCTTCAACTTCTTTATTAAGCCCGGTTTTTTCGTCTTTTTCAAAATAGTAAAAACCGTTGTGCATAGGGAATTCAAATTCTCTGACATATTCCTGCCAATTAGGCGCCAATTCTTCTCCCTTTTCAATAACGTATAAAATATCGTCAATTGGAACTCCGTGACCTCCTATATGAGCACCGTTATATCCCATACCTTTGAAAAAAGCATACATTTTTGCAGCTCTTAACAATCTTGCGGACTTACCTTTGTCGTCAGCTTTTCTTTCTTCATCCAAAACTTTAAGCATTTTATCAGTAACAACGCATCCTGGAATCATGTTCCTGTTCATAAGTCTTCCGGCACCATAAGGAAGAATATAAATATTTCCTATAAGAGGAATATCCGATTTGAAAACTTTTCTCACAATCCATAAAATTTCCTGAAATTTTCTTGCGTCATAACCTAATTGAGGAACAATAAACTGTGCACCTGCGTCAATTTTTTTCTTCAGTTTGTAATATTGAATCATTTGCTCGGATTCCAACTGCTTAAAAGGCGATCCCGCCGCACCTGCAAAAAAATTTGTAGGCTTGTTTTGGACCATTCCTCTCATCCCGGGATATTCAAGCCCGTTGTTCATATCAGTGATTAACTGTAACGTATGAATCGGGTCAAGGTCAAAAACAGGTCTTGACCTGCCTTGATACCCGGAAACAGGATAATCTCCTGTCATAACAAGGAGGTTATGAACTCCTGCTCTTTCCATTCCGTATAACATGGCTTCTATTTCATTTCTGCTTTTGTCTTTACAAGTAAAATGAACAAGCGGCTCTATACCGAGTTTCTTAACCTCAACACCAAGCATTTCCGCAGATATGGCAGGATTGCCGCCAGGATTGTCGGTAATTGTAAGTGCATGAATCTTATCGCTTTTGGCAGCAGCTTCCGCTGACTTGATTAATGTCTCCTGTGCTTTTTCAAAAGCCCCTCTGCCGGGAACTAATTCCCAAGTAACGGAAAAAGTATCCGGATCAAGAAGAGATTCTTTAAAACTCATTTTTGATTCCATCCCTGTATCCCCCTAAGTTTATTTGTATAAAATATACAATTATCAAATGAAAGAGCATTACAAAAATAATTAAAAAAGTCAAGTAAAATATACCCCTAGCAGGACTCGAACCTGCGGCACATGGATTAGGAATCCATTGCTCTATCCGCCTGAGCTATAGGGGCATAATTTTCAAAGGTTGATAGCTTTTTTTACCTTTTTTGTCAAGGTTAAAAAAATTTATGAATGAATTTTTAACTTAAAAATGCCGTTTAATTCCAAATATGAAAAATCGGGATAACAAATAATTTGGAGGCGCCACCCGGATTTGAACCGGGGAATAAAGGTTTTGCAGACCTCTGCCTTACCACTTGGCGATGGCGCCGCATTTGGAAAAAGAAAAAAGGTATGGAGCGGGAAACGGGATTTGAACCCGCGACTTTAACCTTGGCAAGGTTACACTCTACCGCTGAGTTATTCCCGCTCATTGGAACTGAGCGTCTATACCATTGAGATTTTATCTTGTCAATATTTTTTTTCTTCTTTGATTTTTTCCAAAACCTTTTCACACGAAATAGGTAATTCCGTTATTCTTACACCTGCTGCATGCTCCACAGCATTGGCAATTGCGGGAGACACGGGAATCAAACCTATTTCACCTATACCTTTGGCTCCGAAAGGACCTTTGGGATCTCCTTTTTCAATTAACTTTATTTTAATATCAGGAACATCCGTTATAGTGGGGATTTTATAATCCAAAAAATCGGCGTTCAAAATCTTTCCTTTTTCGGAAATCATATTTTCATAAAGGCAAAATCCTATACCCTGCATAACCCCGCCGTATATTTGACCTTCAAGAAGAAGCGGGT
This sequence comes from uncultured bacterium, assembly GCA_964559045.1. Lineage (GTDB taxonomy): Bacteria > DYJV01 > DYJV01 > DYJV01 > DYJV01 > CAZLFW01. The sequence goes on along the minus strand of CAZLFW010000071.1, from coordinate 4,734 downwards.
TCATTGCTTTACCAACATCATGCGCTGCAACAAATTTCAAAATATTAACCTCTCCTGTTTCCGAATCAACTTTAACTTCAGCTCCGTGAGCTGCAAAAGCATAAGTTTCGCTTAAATTACCTTTTGATGTTTTGGGGTTAAGCATATCAGTATCAGGCTCAAAAAAAGTCTCCGTAACAATCATGTTTCCGCTTTTGTTTCCTCTGAAATGGATTCTTCTTAAAATTTTATCAAATCCCACATAATAATCTTTTAATTCTTCATGTTCTTTCAAATAAACGTATCTGTTTTTTATTTCAAGATTTTCAGGCTCAAAAAGAAGGTCGAGATATTCATCGTCAAATTTTCCGTTTTTACGGTTTTTCCTTACAACTTCATCTTTCATAAATTTGGAAGCATATTCCAATATCTTTTCTTTTGCTTCCTTGGCGCATCTAATTGCAGCTTTACAAGAAACATACATTTGCCTGCTTGCATGTGTCCCTACATCCCAAGGTGATACATCTGTATCGTGTCTAACTATTTTAACATCTTCCGGAAAAACTCCGAGAACTTCCGCTGTTGTCTGAGCAATAACAGTCTCAGAACCCTGTCCTATCTCTGCAGCACCGGTATAAATAAAAACTTTACCGAAATCATCCACCCTAAGCATCATTCCGTGTCCGTCAGACCTGTATATCCTTGCAGCGCCTCCAACATGAATGAGAGATGCAACTCCCACTCCAATTCCCTTTTCTCTTCTTTTATTCCACTCAAGCTCTTTTTTTACCTCTTGCAAACACTCTTTCAAAGAGCATGAAGTTATTTTCAATCCCATTGGAGTGGTTTCTCCCGGTTCGTTTGCATTTAAGAGTCTAAAATCAAGGGGATCAATGCCAGCCTCTTTTGCAAGTTCGTCAATGTTACATTCAATGGCAAAAGAAGCTTGAGGATTACCGTATCCTCTGAAAGCTTGGGAATATATGTTATTCGTATAAACACATTTTGCATCGAATTTAAATGCTTCTACTTTATAAAGCGAAGACATTGGCACAAACATTACCGAAGGAGTGGTTGCTCCCCAAGATGTATACGCTCCGTTGTCAAGAACAGCCTCCGCTTCTCTGAAAAGAAGCTTTCCGTTTGCATCACAGCCTTGCGATATTTTGATTATAGAAGGTTGTCTCGGTGCCATTGCAATAAACTCTTCTTCTCTGTCAAACAAAATTTTTACAGGCCTTTTTGTAAGCCATGCCAACAATACGGATATATATTCGTAGCAATGCGTATCAAGCTTATTCCCGAATGCACCTCCTATTGAAGGAATAATCACTCGAGTGCTTTTATTTTTCAAGCCAAGTGCTTTTAATAAAAGGTTAAAATCATTTTGGACAAGATTAGGTATTTGCGTGGGCAAATGCAATGTTAAATTATTGTTCAAATCGAACATTGCTATAATTCCGGTTGTCCCCATACAGCAATGATGAGCCCATCCTGTTTTATATGTATTTTCAACAATATATTTTGCCTTTTTTTTAGCTTCTTCCAAATTACCGTGTTCTATGTGCCATTTAACGGGTAATACGTTGTTTTTTATGCTGTTTCCTCTAAAATCAGTGGAATGAATAACGGGAGCCCCATCTTTCATTGCCTCCAAAGGCTCGAAAACAGCAGGTAAAGGTTCATATTCCACATTAATGAGATTACATGCTTCTTCTGCTATTTCTTCGGAAACAGCAGCAACAGCGGCAACTTCATCTCTGTATTGTCTTACCTTATCAAATTTAATAGGAGGATTATCCTGCATAAAACCTATTTTAAAATTTTTAACAGGAATATTGTCCCTTGTTAAAACAGCCTTTACACCTGGGAGTTTTTCAGCTTTGGAAGTATCGATACTTTTAATGATAGCGTGAGGATATTCGCTTCTTTTAATTTTACCGTAAAGCATTTTCGGAACTTTCAAATCTTGAATATAAACAGTCTCACCTGTTAATTTTTCAGGTGCATCCATTTTAGGTATTCTTTTACCTATAAAAGAAAAATTTGTCATAAAAAGCTCCTTTGAGATTATTTATGAATATTTCCAAGTTGCAGCGGAAATACAATTTTTCTAAATCGAATATCCTAAAGACACGCTTACGACACTATTAGAGGGAAAAATCTTATTTATAAAATCGAAGCTCTTTCAATCCCGCTTCTTTAAGCATTTCCACTGCATCTTTATCTGTAATTTCTCCAATTACAAATTTAAATATTATTTCCAGTTTTTCTTTTTGAATATTTATAAATTCCTTATCAACCTCTGGTGCCTCTGGATATTTTAACCTTAAATATTCTTGAAAGGGCTTTCCTGTTTCTTTTGCAAGCTTTTTTGAGCGATTTATTTCATCTACCCAATCAGAGTGAAAATGAATGTAATAATCCCTCATTGCCTGTTTGTTAAAATGGATATATTTCCCGTCTATTTTTAAAGTAACGCGAATGGAATCAGTATCAATTGTTTCCACTACTATTAAGTTATCACCTTGTTTTGCAAATTCCCCTTCAAATCCCACAATTCAAGCCCTATCTGATTAAAAAAAGCTTTCACGAATTCGGAGCACAATTTTGTAACCTTAAAAAGGTTTAAATATTCCCTGCCTTTCAAACCTGAAACATACAAAGCTTCCTGATAAGATAAAGCTCTGTCTTCAGGCTCGTATTTGGTAGTAAAATCAACCTTTGGCTCTTTAAAAAGTTTCCACGGCTCAATTGTTTCCTCTCCGTATTCTTTTAAAAAATTCCTTTTCTCTTCTTCGTTTAATTTTAAAAATTTCTTATAGATGGAGGAGCTCGGTGTTATTCCGAATCTCACAATATTTTCAAGAGGTATTACAATTCCGTCTTTTCCTGTAATATGCGAGTAATCCCATAAAATAAGATTGTTTAGCTTAATCTGTGCAGGTTTTATAACATTAAACCTTTTAACAACATTAAATCTGCTTACATTTGGAGGAAACTCGTTTTCAAAAACCTCTCCTGTGAAGGCATCAAGCATACCTATATGATGTGTTTTTAAATTTTCAGGAAAACTTCCCGTAAGCCTAATCCATTCGTTTTTATCCTCAAGGCTCATATAAATTTTATGCCTTAATGCAGCTCTGTATATATCACTCTGAGGAATATGGAAGATTGTCCCCACATCAAACACGGAGCCTCCGGTGGTTGTCTCGCAAACCATGTATTTGGGATAACTTTTCAAAAAATAAATGTTTTGAACCGAACCTGCGTAATCCGGTTTATTTAACTCCTCAACGTTTATCTTCATAAAACCTCCTTGATAAATAACTGGAATGTTAATGCGACTTTTAATACACTTTTTAAGTAAAAAGTGACTAATAAAATGCTTAATTGGTCATTATCGGAATATTTTTAACATTGAACGTAAAAAACTTAAACATTTAACGGTGATAACTTATCAGAAAAAAAAAGTAATTTCAATTTTTTTTTACAGAAATGAATCAAAGAGGAGATGGGCGGTCTCCTCTTTGATTTTGGGGCAAACGGGCGAAACAAAGGTGGTGGGCAGCCACCTAAAACGGCTTAACAGATATATTAATTTGTTCCCCAAAAAACAGGTATTTCATACTTCTCTCCTAAAGAAGCGGGAAACGAAGTTACCTTTTTCGCACCTCTTTGAAGAAGATGAAGAGTTGCTTCAGGCAAAGTATAAAATCCCGATAATTTTTCAGCAGCATAAACAACTTCAATTTTTTCTTTTTGGATTTTAGATTTTAAGATTTCGAGCTCTGTTTCGGAAATAACATTTCCTGTTTCAATGTAAATAATTTTCCCTTTTTTCATGTTAACCTCCTTTTTGAATTGGAGGCTTAAAGGTTAAGTTCGGAAATGAGAGATAAAAAAAACCCGGCATAGAAGCCGGGTTATGAAAAGATGATTATATTTTGTTATCTCTTCATTACCTTGGCCTTTAGCCTCGAAGCCATTAGTAACATATTTTTCGGGCAGGTCTCCTGACTTGTAGCAACTCTTTTTCGCCTTCCCGTTGAATATTCAACAGTGGCTTAATGAAAAAGATTTTACACTACTCACAGTGGCGGGCCCGTTGCCGATTTTCACGACATTCCCTATTATCTGTTTTAAACAGACCCGAAAAATTTAATATTTGTTATCAATGAACATGTTTTATTATATTAAAAAAAAAATTATTGCAAGATTTTTTTTAAAATTAGATATATTCTAAATTTGACATTTATCAAAATTTCATATAGAAATTCCAGCATGAAAGTTCTACTGTTTGATGTGGATAATACTTTATATCCCGAAGAAACAAACCTATTTGCGTTAGTTGACAGAAAAATTAACGATTATTTAAAATTTTTCGTAAAAATAAATCCGGAAAAAGTTAACTTTATCAGAAAAAAATATTTGATTGAATACGGCACAACTTTGAACGGATTGATAAAACATTATAATGTGGACCCTCTTCACTACCTTGAATATGTCCACAATGTTCCACTTGAAAAATACATAAAAAAAAATATAAAATTAGAAAAATTTCTAAAAACCACGCAGCACAAAAAGGTTATTTTTTCAAATGCCTACAAACCTTATATTTAAAAAATTTTAACATTACTCAACATATCCGATTGCTTTGAATATATAATTGATATTGTTGAAAGCGATTTTCATCCCAAACCCATTAAATCGTCTTATTTAAAAATAATGAATATGTTTTCCGTTAAACCATCA
>CAZLFW010000070.1:0-5376 GCA_964559045.1 uncultured bacterium | reverse complement strand
AAAATTAAAAAAGTTAAAAATCTTGCAATAAAGGGTAAGATGTAGTAATTATCCCGAAATATTTTGCGGAGGAATAAAATGAGATTGAGCAACAGAGGTTTTACATTAATAGAATTAATGGTTGTTATTGTCATATTGGGAATTCTTGCCACATTTTTGATTCCCAAGATTATGAGCAGACCTGACGAAGCAAGAATAATCAAAGCCAAGAACGATATGAAAGCTATAGAATCAGCTTTAAAGCTTTACAAGCTTGATAACGGCTTTTATCCAACAACGGAGCAGGGGCTCGAAGCATTAATCAAAAAGCCGGAGACAGAACCTGTTCCACAAAATTGGAAATCAGGAGGTTATCTCGATTCCAACAGTGCTCCTGTTGATCCTTGGGGGCATCCTTATATTTACAGATCACCTGGTGAAGACGGAAGAGATTATGAAATTATATCATACGGAGCTGACGGAAAAGAAGGTGGAGAAGGAATTAATGCAGATATAAAAAGTTATGAAGCGAGATAAAACTCCCAAAGGTTTTACTCTTATAGAAATTTTAATAGTTCTTGTAATTGTGGGAATAGGGGTTTTCACAATAGTTCCCAAGATTACCGAAAGAAAAATCAAACCGTCTCCTGAGCTTGATTTTTTTAACAACCTGTTGGAGCAGCATTATATTTTGGCAAAACAGAACGGAAAACCCGTTTATTTTAAAGGCTTCAAAGGCTCCGAAAACTTTGTAACCTATGAAGGGAAAACCGTTAAACTCCCTTTTGGAACTGTTTCCAGTATTAAAATTAACGGAAAAGCAATTGAGAAATTGGAATTTAAAATATACGTATATCCTGATAAAATTTCAGATTACTTCAAGATAACATTGTCAAACGACGAAATTATAGAGGCAATTCCGCTTCTTTTGAAAGTAAGGAAGATTAAAACAGAATGAACCGAAACGGTTTTACTTTGCTTGAAGTTTTAATAGCTTTGACTTTGCTTGCAATTAGTTTTACAGGAATATTTTTTCTCCTTAATCAGTCTCTCGACATTGAGAGGTATTCAAAAGACAAAACAGTTGCCATTTTGAAAGGTTATGAAAAAGTTATTAAATATATTGATTTTAACGAGTCTCTAAGTGACGACGATGAGAACAACATAAAGTATGAAATGGAAAAAAAGTCCACAATGTATCCTTCTGTTTCCGAAGTGCATTTAAAGGTTATTAATGGTGAAGCATCCCAAACTTACGTTTTTTACGAAAGCAGATAAAGGTTTTACACTTGTTGAACTCCTTGTGGCAATTGCAATTTCCGCATTTATAATTGCCGGAACATACGAAATACTCAATTCAGTTATAACCTCAAGAAGCAGACTTGCCTCCGAATATCTCGAAGCTGAAATAACTGACAAGCTTAACAATCTGCTTAACAAAGATTTCAGAGAATCGGTGCAAGATTCTTTTAAAATGGTAAATGATATTGATAAAAAAACTTTTTCTTTTAAAACTTATAATTCCATTTTCTTTAACAATGCCATGGCAGTTACTGTTTCATATTATATTGAGCAAGATTATGATACAGGTGAATATTATTTTGTGAGAGAAGAAGATAAAAAAGATATGGATTTTTCCTTGAAAATAAGGCTGCTTCCCAATGTAAAGAAATTTAAAATATCTTTTTATAACGGCACCGAGTATAATTGGGAATATTTGCCATCAAATCTGCTTTTGTATAAATTGTCGTTTGTTTGGAACAACGTTAAATATGAAATTCCTGTGGGGAAGTTGCAATAATGTCAAACAGAGGTGTAATCTTAATTTTCGTTCTTATTGTTATATCGTTTGCAGTTGGAATTGTATTGATGATTAACAAGAATTCAACTGAAAAATATGAAAAAACAATGAACATTTACTTTGAAAATCAAGCGTCATTATATGCGTTCACCGCGGTTAAAGCTGTTTCAAAGGCGCTTGAAGATGATGACAACAGCTATGATTCCGCGGATGATGACTGGTATTCCATTCCTCCGCTGCCGATTAAAGACGGATTTGTTTCCGTTAAAGTTATCCCTCTTAATAAAAAAATTGACATAAACAAAATAATTTATAGCGATGCGAAACATAAAAATGAAGCTAAAAAAATAAGACAAAGGTATTTGAACGCAATAAAAACCGTTTTTGAAAATATTTACGAAAGCGATAATACTTCCGCAGGGTTAAACGCTCCTTCTCTCGGAGTGTTAATTGACTGGATAGACGAAGACTCCAAAATAAACGAAGATGGCGGTGACGAACAGGGACTTTTTTATGAAAACAACGATAAAACTTATACAGTTAAAAACAGATTGTTGGAATCTCTCTATGAGCTGAACTATATAGAAGGATTCAACCTTTTATACAGCAGAGGGAAAAATTATCTTACGGTATTGTCCAAAAAAAACAAAATAAACATAAATTTTGCATCTAAACAAGTCATTGAAGCTTTTTTACCTGAAGTTGCCGATTATGCTGAAGATATAATATCTTACAGGCAAGATTCTCCTTTTAAAGATATTTCCCAAATCAGGAATGTGGGGATAGACGATGAAACGTATTTGAAAATTTTAAAATATATTTCTGTAAAAAGTTCTTTATTTAAATTAAAAATTTTAGTAATAGTAAATTCCGTTTCTTTTAATTACGAAGCTGTGGTGCAAAGAGATAACGGAAAAACAAAAATTTTAAAATATATTGAAGAGGCAAATGAGGACTACTTTTAAAATATTATTCTTAAAAGAAAATATTCTGTCGGAAATTACGGATAACGGTGATTTTATCGATTTTAACAATGCTGATTTCGATGCTCTTGAAAACTATATTCTTCTTATTGACGATTCGTATTTTTTTTATCTGACTCCTGACATCCCCGCTAAAAATACAAGAAAGCTCCCTGTTTTAATTAACAATTATCTTATGGCAAATTATCCCGAAAATTTAATTCCCAGCCATAATTTTATTGAAAAAAAAGGACATGTTTTAACATACGTAATTTCAGAAGAGTTAACAGATTTTCTTAAAAAAAACAGGGCGTTGTTTGAAAATGCTTCCGCAATTGCAACTCCGTTGAGCCTTGTGTGGTTAAGAGGCAAAAAAGCCGATTTTTTTGATGGAAAGAGATTTTACGAAATTGATTCTTATTTGATAAAATATATTGATTTTTCTGAAAATCCTTTGAAAGTCTCCGATATTGTTGAGTCAATAACTTCTTTACCTGAAAAATCGCTTGAGTTTTCCGGTGTAAGGACAGAGACCGGATTTTTGACAAAATTCAAAAAAAGCGCCGTTATTTTCGGAATAGCTTATATCTTTTTTGTTTCAGGCATGACTCTTCATCTTGTTTCCGAAAAAAATAACCTTCATAAAATCGAGAGTCAAATAAATACACTTTACAAAAAAGCGGGAGTTGCAAATAAAGCGGACCCTTACGGAGTGCTTTTATACAGAGCCTCAACCAACAAGAAGAAAACGGATTTCAGAGTGCTGCCTTTATTTGAAATTGTGTCGGTTTCTTTGCCAAATGATACGATTATTAACAGTTTTTATTACAAAAACAGGATATTGAAAATAGAAGGAGCAACATCTGATTTTTTAAAGATAGACGAATTTAAGAATAATCTTTCCAAATCGTTAAAAGGAGAAGTTATTATCGGCAATACCATTAAACAAAATGATAAAATAAAATTTACAATTACATGTAAAATAAAAAAAATAGATTAAAAGGATACGCATGAAAATATTCAAATATGAAAAAGAGATGGAAATTTTATTTATAATTCTTACTTTTTTTCTGATTTTTTACTGGACGTATCTTATTTTTGAAAACAGCATTATAAAATATAAAAATTTACAAGTTGAAAAACTCGAAAAATATTACAAAATCAATGAGCTTGTCCTTGAAGCTGGAAAGAAAAAGTCTAAAAAAGTTTCCAATTTGAAGCTAAGGGGAAGTTTGCTTTCCAATTTTCAGAAAATAGCAAAAAAAGTTCATGTAGAAAATAAGATTTTATCAATTAAGCCTGACACCATGTCCAAAAAAGAAAATATTAAAGTGCGGCTTGAATCGGTTAATTATAAAGAGCTTCTCGGATTATTAAAATCTCTTGAGAGATACTCGAATATTTCCGTAAAGAACCTTTTAATAAGAAAAAGATTCGACAATCCCGAGTATGTTGATATTTCTTTGATGATTGTTAAAACTTAATAATTTATTGCAGAGGATAGTTAAAATTGAAAAAACTGATTTTTTTAATAGCTTTTTTAATCGGCTTGTTTCTCTTTTTCCCTTTTGACAAACTAACCGAATATTATGTTAACAAAGCGATTAAAGACTATAAAATAAATTTAACTTATGCTAAAATCGACTCTTCTCTTTCAAAGACCGAATTGCATAATGTGAAATTTGAAGGGTTCAGATTTGATAAGATAACAGTGAAACACAGCCTTTTAAACTGTATTCTGAAAAAAAATTTTTTTGTAACCGTTTTTTCGGAAAAGATAAAAGGGGATGCTGTTGTTGGAAAAGAGAAAGTTAATTTTAAAGCTAATGTGGACTCTTCTGTGCTTTCCGAATTTGACAAGACTTTAAAGGTTAAAGGCATTGTGCATTTAAAGGGTGATTTTAACCTATCCAAAATGTCAGGTAAATGTCTGATAAATTCCGATAAAATTTTATACAAGGACAAGCAGTGGGGAGAATTAAATTTTAAAAATGTGGAAGCTGTTATTATATTGAAAAAAAATATTGTTACAATTAAAAAGTTTTCATCACAGGACATACCTCTTAAATTAAAAGGTAGAATTACTTTGAATGGTAAAAATTTTTACAAAAGCAGGTTGAACTTGAAAGGAAGCATTGATTTTGCAGGTATGAAGAACAGTTTTAAAGTCAAGGGGACAATAAAATCCCCTCGTATTTATTAATAATTTTCGCTTTTTATTTCAAAATATGCTTTGGGATGCTCGCAAGCGGGACATTTCTCAGGAGCTTTATCTCCCACATGAACATAACCGCAATTTCTGCATTGCCACTTAACCTCACTGTCTTTAACAAAAACTTTTCCCTCTTCTATATTTTTCATTAAAGCAAGGTATCTCTTTTCGTGGGCTTCTTCTGCAACAGCTATTTTTCTGAAAACAACTGCAATATCTTTAAAACCTTCTTCTTCCGCAATTTTTGCAAATTCCGGATACATTTCCGTATATTCGTAATTTTCTCCGCTTGCAGCTTCTTTAAGATTTTCAAGTGTGGAGCCTATAACTCCGGCAGGAAAAGAAGCTGTTATTTCCACTTCACCACCTTCAAGAAACTTAAAAAGTCTCTTTGCATGTTCTTTTTCCTGATTAGCTGTTTC
>CAZLFW010000069.1:0-15794 GCA_964559045.1 uncultured bacterium | reverse complement strand
ACAAGATATGGCAGGAATGTTTTTTAAAAATATTTTAAATTTTTTTTCTTCTTCTTTAAGCTCTTTAACCCTGATTTTATGATGCTCTTTTAAGCTGTTTATTTTACGGTTATATTTATGAATCAGATAGTAAAAAAATAGTATACACAATATAATAAATACCATAGCCAATGTAAGGCACATATGTGCTCCTTGTTATTCTGTCATTAACCTGTTAGAATTTTTGTTAAATATAATAAATACATACTTAATTTAAATATTTAAATCAAGGAGATTTTAATTAAAAAATTTGCAAAACTCTCTTAATAATTCTATATTAGCAAATTCAAAGCTTTTTTCTTGACATAAAAAAAAATTAATGATAAAAATTAATTATGAATTTAAAAACAATTTTAAATAATTCTTGGTGGTGGTTCAACTTTTAAAAGGGAACTGGTGTGCCATCATCAAAGAGCCGCTGGTATTCCCAGCGGCTCTTTTTTTATTATATAAAATATAAAACAAATTTTTCAGGAGGAAAAAATGATTAGAATTGACTTGCCTCAAAGTGAAATACCTAAAAAATGGTATAATATTCAGGCTGATATGGATGAGCAGCTTCCGCCGCCTATTCATCCCGGGACAAAGGAGCCTGTTAAAATGGAGGATTTGCAGCTGATTTTTCCGGATGCTCTTATTATGCAGGAAATGTCAAGAGAACGTTACATAGATATACCGGAAGAAATTTTAGAAATTTATAATATCTGGAGACCGAGTCCTTTAATGAGAGCAAAACGTCTTGAAGAGTTTCTCGGAACTCCTGCAAAGATTTATTACAAATACGAAGGTGTGAGCCCTGCTGGGAGTCATAAGCCTAATACCGCTGTAGCACAGGCTTTTTATAACAAAAAAGAGGGTATCAAAAGGCTTGCCACTGAAACAGGCGCAGGGCAGTGGGGGAGTGCTCTTGCATTGGCAGGTGCTTATTTTAACCTTGAAGTTATGGTATATATGGTTAAAGTAAGTTTTAATCAGAAACCATACAGAAAATTTATGATAGAAACATGGGGCGGTAAAATTGCTCCGAGTCCAAGTAATCTCACGGAAGTAGGGAGAAAAATATTATCCGAAGATCCTGACAATCAAGGTTCTCTCGGTATTGCAATTAGCGAAGCTGTTGAAGATGCCGCTTCCAACAGTGACACCAATTACGCCCTCGGAAGCGTTTTGAATCATGTTTGTTTACACCAGACGATTATCGGTGAAGAAGCGATTAAACAATTTGAAAAAACCGATGATTATCCCGATGTTGTAATCGGCTGTGTTGGCGGAGGAAGTAATTTTGCAGGGATTGCTTTTCCTTATATCAGAGAAAAGTTAAACGGCAAAGATATAGATATTATCGCTGTTGAGCCCTCAGCATGTCCTACAATGACAAAGGGTGAATATACATACGATTACGGGGATTTGGCTGGACTTACTCCAATCCTTAAAATGTATACGTTGGGACATACTTTTATGCCTCCTTCCATACATGCCGGAGGATTAAGATACCACGGCATGGCTCCTCTTGTTAGTTATTTTGCCAAAAAAGGATTGATTAACGCACGTTCATACAATCAGCCGGATGTTTTTAAAGCTGCAATAGATTTTGCAAGGGTTGAAGGATTAATAGTGGCTCCTGAATCTTCCCATGCGGTAAAAGCAGCTATTGACGAAGCAATTAAAGCCAAAAAAGAGAATAAACCGGTAACCATACTGTTTAACTTAAGCGGACATGGATTCTTTGATTTGTCTTCATACGACAAATACAACAATGAGGGACTTGTTGATTACGCACTTCCGGAAGATGAGCTTGAAAGGTCATTGAAAGACCTTCCCGAAGTTTAGCAAATAATAGATCTTGGCTTGTTTAACAAGCCAAGATCTATATTAAAAATTCAGTATCGCTTTTAACTAATTGAAATAAAAGAAAAATATTGAAATAAAAAATGCTTGACAAATGTTTTGCATCCTGATACTGCTCTGCCCATGAGAAGCATAACCAATCTTTTTACAAAATCACCTTTTGCTTCATTAACACAGCATATGGAGAAAGTTCTTGAAGCTGTGCTAAAAGTAAAAGAAATTTTTATCCAGTTAAAAAATGAAAATTTCGATAAAATAGCTTCAATAGGCGAAACAATCAGCAATATAGAGAATGAAGCTGATTCAATTAAAAATGATATTAGAAACAGTTTATCTGGAAAAGTATTTATCCCCATTGACAAATCCACTATTCTCGAAATTCTTGCCATTCAGGACGGAATTGCTGATAAATGTGAAGATATAGGGGTATTGCTCACATACAAGAAGGTTGAAATTTTACCTGAAATGGAAGAAGATTTCGATAATTTTCTTAACAAGAATGTTGAAACTGTTAAAAAAACTTTCATTCTCATAGAAAAAATGGAAAATCTGTTAAGAACAACATTTTCGGGAAAAGAAACAGACATTATCAAAGAGATTGTTGATGAAATTGCGTTTATGGAGCATGAAGCGGATGTCTATCAGAAAAAACTGTTGCAGAATCTCTTCTCAAATGAAGACAAAATGACTTATGCTACTTTCTATTTGTGGATTAGAATTTTAAAAACATTATCCGACCTTTCAAACTACTCTGAAAAAATGGCTAACAGAGTAAGAACAATGTTAGATTAATCTTATGGCACCTGATACCATTATAATCGTCCTTGCTTTAATTTTCGGTTTTTATATGGCTTGGAGCATCGGAGCAAACGATGTGGCCAATGCAATGGGCACGTCAGTGGGAAGCGGTGCTCTTACTTTAAAAAAAGCCATTATAATAGCATCCATTCTTGAGTTTTCAGGAGCTTTTCTCGTAGGTTCCCATGTGTCTGAAACAATTAGAAAAGGCATTGTTGATACATCCATTTTTATAGGGCATGCGGATATTTTTGTTTACGGAATGCTTGCTGCATTGCTTACTGCTGCAGTATGGCTTCAGGTTGCTTCATATTTCGGTTGGCCCGTATCAACCACTCATTCCATAGTTGGTTCCATTCTCGGTTTCGGTATTTTGGTTGGCGGTGTAAAAGCCATTCATTGGGGAAAAATTATTTCCATTTCATTGAGTTGGGTAATATCACCTGTATTAAGCGCCACAATTGCGTTTATTCTGTTTAATATTTTAAGATATAAAATTTATTATCAACCTGACCCATTGAAAGCGACAAAAAAAGTTGCTCCGTATCTTATTTTTTCAGTTTTTTTTGTTTTAACTCTTGTGTTACTCTTTAAAGGTTTGAAAAATCTCCATTTAAGCATGTCTTTTTTTCAGGCGTCTTTAATAGCAGTGGGAGTTGGAATAATTTCCGCAATAGTGGGTAAGTATCTTTTGAGAAATATAAAAGAGGAATATGAGGAAGAAACTGAATCATCGGAAGAATGGCCCGGAGCAAGACTTAAATTTAACCTATACAGAGCTCAAATGAGATTGGAAACAGCTTTTCGTCTTGCAAACGGAGAACTTAAAGAGAAACTTTCTTCTGTCCTTCATTCTGTCAAAGAAATAGGAACAGGATTATATTTGGATGAAAACGTTAATTTACAGAGAAGGGATGTTCAGGGAGTTGAAAGAATCTTTGCATATCTGCAAATTTTAAGTGCAGCCTTTGTTGCCTTTGCCCATGGGGCAAATGACGTTGCAAATGCAGTTGGACCCCTTGCTGCAATTATAACTGTTTTGAAAACAGGTTTGGTTTCACTTAAAGCACCTGTTCCACCTTGGACTTTAATGCTGGGAGGAATAGGGATTGTCATAGGTCTCGCTACATGGGGTTGGCGTGTAATGCTTACAATAGGCAAAAAAATAACTGAACTGACTCCTTCGAGAGGTTTTTCCGCTGAATTTTCCGCTGCAATTACAATATTGCTTGCATCCAAATTGGGATTGCCCATTTCTACAACTCACACACTTGTGGGCGCTGTGCTCGGTGTGGGTATGGCAAGGGGATTTACAACTCTTGATATGCGGGTAATTAGAAACATTGCCATTTCATGGATAATTACCATACCTGTCGGTGCAGTGGGAGTGGTAATTATTTATCATATTTTGAGATTTTTGTTTATGTGATTTTCTATGAATTTAACCGTTGTATCAAAATAATTTTCATTTTCAGTATCAATTTTCAAAAGTTTATTTTCGGGAATTACAAATCCTTGAAAAGAAATTTTCTGCTTTATGTATATTTCCCATCTTCCGTCAGAGATTGTATGTTTGTCCTTTATCCTTTTTGCAAGACGCTCTTTAATTGCAGCGTCACTTGCGTAGCAAAATATAAGCAGGAAAGGCTCTCCGCAATTTAGAAGCATCTCCTGATGCTCCAAAGAAGAAAAAGTTGCATCAATGATTGCCATACCCTTTTGTCTGCTTGCTTTTACCGATTTTTTTATTAACTCTTCATAAGTTTTTTTTGTAAATGAAGGGGAATACAGACCTTTGCCGAAACTGTCCAATACTCTTTGGGTGAGACTTATATTTGCAAGTTCTTTTCTCAGTTTGTCGGAGCTGAAATAAGGGCAATTGAAATGTTCTTTAAGCTTCAGTGCTGTAAAGGTTTTCCCCGAACCTGACAACCCGCCTATTGCAACAATCATTTTTCTCCGCCGTTAATATAATTGTTTGCAAGTTCAAAATATTTGATTGCTTTTTTTTGGATTTCTTTTTTTTCCTTATCCGGAATATTTGCATCATCAATTAGAAAAGATGTTACCTTACCTCTAACGTAAGCTCTGTAAACTTTATAAAACAGTATTAATTTGTCTAACTCTTTGTCTTCGGAGAAATTTTTGTATGCTCTGAAAAATGTTTTTCCGAAATTTTCGTATCCGTTAAAATCAAGGTCCATAATGAGAAAGGCTATTTCATTGGCTACATCGGTAATTCTGAATCTGTCGTTAAATTCAATGCAATCGAGGAAAAAAGGCTCACCGTTGTCTATGCCCACATGTTCAATGTGTAAATCTCCGTGTGTTTCGGTGATTTTATTATTCGCTATCCTTTGTTCAAATAATTTGGACCGCTCTTTGTAAAAAGAATCTGTAAAGTTTTTTATATTTTCAAATTGTTCTTTGTTAATTGTAATATTTATGTATTTTTCAGTTTGAGAAAAATTTTCGTCTGTGGTGAATTTAAGCGCTTTTATCCCGCCGTATTTATCCGCCGATTCAGCAGGTGCGGGATATTGAGAATGAAATTCAAATAGTCTTGCTGCTATTTTTTCAATATCTTTATCTGAAACTTTATTTTCCGAAAGCAAATTTTTTAAAAGGTAGTTTTCATTTATTTTTTTCATAACAACAGCATAGTCAACTGTCTCCCCGTCTGCAGAATCAAAGAAATATTCTGCTCCTATTTTTTTTACGGGAACCGTTTTAACGTAAATATTGGGAGAAAGCCTCGAATTAAGCTCTATTTCTCTTTCGCAGTAATATTTTCTTTTTTTAAGAGTGGTAAAATCCAAAAATCCGAAATTAACTGGTTTTTTGATTTTATAAACAAATTTTTTTGAAATAAACACGTTTGAAATATGAGTCTGAACAAATTTTATTTTAAGAGGATTATCAGGATATTTGGAAATATTTTTTAGATTTTCAATCATTTTTTTACACCTTTATCACAATGATATTTTAACATTTTTTAAAATTTTAATATCTGTTTCACTATTTGAAGCGGATTTTTCTTCAAGTAAATTGTTAAAATTCGGCTTGGAAGTTTGGACGGCTTTGTTTTTAATTTTTTCCGTTGCTTTGTTTATAGAAGAAATATGAGTTGGCAACAATTTTTCAAGTTTAATCATGAATATTAAGTAATACAATATCCGTTTTTTGTCAAATTAAACCTTGCAAGCCATTCTTTAAAAATTTTTTCCGCTTCTCTGCTTAATACCTATTTTCTTTTTCTTTTGTTTCTAATACGTTTTACCTTTGTCCCATATTCGAACAATCCGAAATTAATGTTGGAAGGAACAAATTTTTTCTTTTTTTCTCTTAAAAAATGATACAATGCACCTATTGCCGTTTTTTTATCCGGAAATTCAAAGGTAAAACCTTTGATTTCCGAATAAACAATCATTGCTGTTAATAATCCCTGAGCTGCTGATTCTATATATCCTTCCACACCTGAAATTTGTCCTGCAATAAAAACGTTGTTCATTTTTTTTAATGCAAGTTTGTCATTTAGAACTTCTGGAGAGTTTATGTATATATTTCTGTGCAGAGAGCCGTATCGTAAAAAAACAGCATTTTTTAAAGCGGGAATAAGCCTTAATATCCTCTCCTGCTCAGGAATTGTCATTTTGGTTTGAAATCCTACGAGATTATATGCTGTCCCTTCTCTGTTTTCCTTTCTTAGCTGAACAACGGCAAAAGGTTCTTTGCCAGTTTCAGGATTAATCAGTCCTACAGGTTTCATGGGACCGAAAGCAAGCGTAAGTTCACCTTTGGCTATCATCTCTTCAATGGGCATACATCCGTCAAAATGAACGGATTTTTCAAAATCTTTAAAAGGATAAATTTCTGCGGTTTGTAAAGCTCTGACAAAGTTAAGGTATTCCTCTTCTGTTAACGGACAGTTTATGTAATCTTTATTTCCCATATCGTATCTGTTGCCGAAAAAAGCTTTGTTCATGTCAATAGAATCAGCTTCAACAATTGGAGCAATTGCATCGTAAAAGTAAAATTGCTCTCTACCTGTAATATTCATAATTTTTTCAGAAAGAGTTTCCGAGGTTAAGGGACCTGTGGCAATTATTGTTATCCCTTTGTGAGGTATTTCTGTGTATTCTTCACGTATAACATTAATATTAGCGTGATTTTTGAGTAAATTTGTAATATATAAGGAGAATTTTTCCCTGTCAACGGTAAGAGCATTTCCTCCGGGCACTGAAAACTTTTTTGCCGCTGAAATAATAATTGAATCCAATTTATCCAATTCGTTTTTTAAAATCCCTGCAGGATGTTCACTGCTCATTGAACGTAAAGAATTACTGCAAACAAGTTCGGCAAAATTGCTTGTTTTATGCGCAGGAGTAAATTTTTCCGGACGCATTTCAAATAGATTTATTTTAATGCCTTTGTTTGCCAGAAAATAAGCTGCTTCAGAACCTGCAATGCCAGCACCTATTATATTTACTTCCATAATTTTATAAAACATGATATATTGCAGAGTGTCAATGATTATTTAAAAAAATTTTAAGAAATAAAGTTTCTGTCCGATAATATAGTGCAAGATTAAAATTTTTATTAAAAATATTCAAGGAGTCCTTATAATGAAAATCAAAACAAAAATAATACTGCTTCTTGTAATTTCAATTGTAGTGTCTTTGTTTGCTTCTTTTATTATCTCTCAAAACACCGTTAATGGACTTTTAAATGAAGAGATAACCAAATACAGAAAAAACGAAATAGAAAGATATCGGACAAAAACCCAGAACCTTAACGACATTGCTTATAAGGTGCTTGAAAGTGCATATAACAACTGTAAAAATAGCAAAGAAATAGAAGATACAGTTGGAGAGAAACTTAAAACAGCAGTTGAAGTAGCTTATGCTTCAATTATATCTATATATAAACAATCTCTTGATATTACAGGAGATGCAGAAGCTGCAAAAATAAGAACTTTAACCAGAGTAAGGTCTCTTTTGAGAAAATTGAGATACGGCAAAGATAATACAGGGTATTTTTGGATTAATGATTTAAATGGGATAATGGTCGCTCATCCTTCAAAACCACAGCTTGATGGAAAAAATCTTTTTGATTTAAAAGATAAAAAAGGAAATTATGTTTTTAGACCAATGATCAAAGTATGTAAAGAAAAAGGAGCTGGTTTTGTTAAATATTGGTGGGCTAAACCGGAAAGTGATAAAATATTTCCGAAAATAAGCTATGTTAAACTGATAAAAGAGCTTGGATGGATTATTGGAACAGGAGAATATCTTGATAATGTTGAAATACTTTTTAAAGAAAAAGCAATTAAGGTAATTTCCAAACTCAGATACGGAAATAACGGATATTTCTGGATTAATGATTTAAACGGAGTTATTATTACACATCCTATTAAACCACATTTAAACGGAAAAAATCTTTTTGATTTAAAAGATAAAAAAGGAAATTATGTTTTTAGACCAATGATCAAAGTATGTAAAGAAAAAGGAGCTGGTTTCGTAGAATATTGGTGGACAAAGCCAGGTGAAAAAGAGCCTTCTCCCAAATTGAGTTACGTTAAATTGTTTAAACCATGGGGCTGGATAATAGGAACCGGAATATATACAGATTCTATTAAAAAAGAGATTCAGGCTAAAGAAAAAATGTATATGGAAAAAATGAGTTCCATGGCAAAAAAAAGTTTAATTACTTTTGTAATATTAATAGTTATTTTTGCAGGAATAGGAGGATATTTGTCAAATAGATTTATAAAACCTCTTGAAATTATAAGAGATTACGTCAATGAGTTAAGCAAGGGTGAAGGTGATCTTACCAAAAAAATAAAATATGATAAAAAAGATGAGATAGGTAGTCTTGCAAAAGCATTTAATACATTTATAGATAAAATCCAAAATATTATAATTGAGATGGGTTATCATGCAGGATTAGCGGATGCAAATACAGACAGAATATTAGTTTCAACAGTAAAATTAAACAGAGTAAGCGACAAGCAGACAAGTTCAGTGGAGGAAACAACTTCTGCAATAATTGAAATGTCCGCATCAATTAAAGAAGTTACCGGAAGTGTTGAGAAAACTTTTGATTTTGTTCAAGGACTTAAAAATACTATTAATATTGTTCAAGATTCATCAGATGAAATGTTGAAGTATGCATCTCAATTAACAGAGCAGGTGAGCAATACAGATGCAGCATTAATTGAGATGAAAGAGGCAATGGAAATAGTTAATAAAGGAATTGAAGAAATTGAAGAAACAGGTGAGTTAGTTGGAGAAGCTGGTGAAATTGTAATGAAGTCAATTAATGAGTCAGTTGTTGCAAGTGACACAATTAAAAATGCAATTGACGGAGTATCAGCTGCCATTGAACAGCAAACAGCAAGCATCGAGCAAGTATCAAGCAATTCTACTTATACTTTGAAAGTTACCAAATCAGCTCAGGAGAAAGCTGAACTTGGTAAAAATTCTTTAAAAAATGTTATAGCTTCCATGCATGACATAAAAGCTATAGTTACAGACCTTGGAACAAATATTAACAAACTTGAAAAATCTGCATTAAATATAGGAGCAATTACAGATGTTATTAATGAAATTTCAGAACAAACAAATCTTCTTGCTTTAAATGCGGCAATAGAAGCTGCAAGGGCAGGAGAGCATGGAAAAGGATTTGCCGTTGTTGCAGATGAAGTTAGAAAACTGGCGGAGAGAAGTGCCCAGGCAACTGGAGAAATTGCCGAGTTAATCAAGGGGATTCAGAAAGATGTTAATATTGCAACACAAAAAATGACAGAAGGAGAAAAAAAAGTAGAAGAAGGCTCAAAATTAACGGAACAATCCAACAAAGTCATTGATGAAATAGTTGACGCAAATAACAATGTTTTACAATATGTTTCTCAGATTAATCATGCAACAGAAGAACAGGCACTTGCGAGTAAAGATATTATGGATTCAGTTGAAAAGGTTATTGAAGAAATTATGAACATAGATAAAATCCAAAATAATTTAAAAGCAGCTGGAGAAAATATTATTGAAAAATCACAATTGCTTCTTAATACAACTTCAAATATTGAAAAGTCTGTTGAGCATCAAGAAAAAGCTGAAAAGAATGTCATGAGTAACATGGAACTTATGAATAATATAGCAAAAGACACTGAAACTACGATAACTGAACTGAAAAAAAATATTGACGAAATAATAGATGGTATTCCTGCTGTAATTAATGGAATAGAGTCAGTTAAAACAGCTCTTGAAGAACAGACAAAAGCATCAGACAGAATAGAGGAGATTTCCGAAGAAAATGTTCAGTTAAGCGAAGAAGTGCACAAAACAGCAAAATACGTTGAAGTGGAAGTTGTCAAAAGTAACGAGTCTCTTGAAAATGTAAATAAAGAATTTGAAAAATTCAAATTCAAGAAAGAATCCTTTTTGTCTTATATAGCGACAAAACATTTGAAAATAGTGATTGACATTATACTGCATTTTGAGAAAAACGAAGATATTTCTGTTTATAAAAAATCTCCTTCCGAGTGTTTTGCAGGAAAATGGCTCGATAAACACGGAGAGGAACTTATTAAAGATAAGGCTTTGCTTAATGATTTAATTGAAACACATAAAAAAGTTCATGATAAAATTAATGAATTAATAGATAGAAAGGATAGGAGCATAATAAAAGAACTTGAAATTGTATCAGAAGAATTATCTGCAAAATTCAGGGAAGCTTATGACAGATTGAAAGAAGTTTAAATATTTTGAATTTTTTACAACCTCTGCCTGAAAAGGTAAGAGGTTGTAAACTGTAAATCTCCATTTCATGTCTCAAATTACATAAAACAGTTTAAAAAAATATTTGACAATCAGAAGGCATTTTAGTATAGCGTTTTTAGGCTTTAAGGGAAGTCCGGTGAGAAACCGGCGCTGTACCCGCAGCTGTAACTGGGAACGAAAGCCAGTTAACCACTGTTAAGCACATGAAGTGTTTTTGTAAGTGCTGAAGTGCTTGATGGGAAGGTTGGCAAGTAGGTTGCCCAGAAGCCAGAAGACCTAAAGCCCTCTGGATTTGTGCCAGCAAATTCAGAGAAAAGTATCCCCGGGTATTGGGATCGGAAAAGTCTAATTTCATTTCATGACATCCGGTCTCAAAAATATTTTTTGTAAAAAATTTTTGAGAAAGGAGGTGTTTTTTAAAATTTTTTTAAATTTTTCTCTGAATAAAAGTATATTGATGAAAAAATAACCAAGGGAGAACAAAATGAAAAAAATATCTAAAATTTTAATTGCATTTACATTAATTTTATGCTTTTTATCAACATCAATTTTCGCAATGGGGAAGCAAATGAAAAAAGATAAAAAAGCTATTGTGATAGCAAGTTTCGGGACAACATATCCTTCGGGACTTAAATCCATTATTAACATTATCAACCATGTTAAAAAAGAATTTCCCGAAACAACAGTTAAAGTTACTTTTACGTCTAATATTATCAGAAAAATTTGGAAAAAAAGACAGGCTGAAGCGGGTGAGTGGCTATCAAAAGGGATACCCAAAGAAATTCTTTATGTAAAAGGTATGGTTGCAACACTTGGAGAACTTTCAGATAATGGTTACAAAACTATTATTATTCAGCCTACACATATTTATCACGGAGAAGAGTTTTCCGATGTCCTTGAATATGCAAAAGGATTGAACAGTATTGAAACGATTAAGTCGAAATGGAAGCCTTTCAATAAAATAGTTGTGGGTAGACCTGCCCTCGGAACCTACGGAACTGAGCACGATTACCATGAGGATATTGAAAAAGGAGTTAAAGCATTAAAAGCGGATGTTGAACTTGCAAGGGAAAAAAAAGCTGTTCTTGTTTATATGGGGCATGGAAATGAATTTTTTTCAACGGGAATTTATGCGGAAACTCAGAAAGAATTCGGAAAACAGTATCCGGATGTTCAAATTTTAATCGGAACAGTTGAAGGTTTTCCTTCTCTCGATGATGTTTTGTCCGTTTTAAAAGGACATGCAAAGAGCAAAAAAATAGTTTTAAAACCTTTTATGATTGTTGCAGGTGACCATGCCAACAATGACATGGCTGGAGAGGATTCTGGCTCATGGAAAAACATGTTGAAGAAAGCTGGATTTTCTGTTTTTCCCGTGCTTGAAGGGTTAGGTTCAAATGATAATTTTGCTGAAATTTTTGTGGAGCACATTAAAGACGTTGCCAAAGATAACGGTATTAACCTGCAATAGTTAAGGAGGAAATATGAAAAAAATATTCTTATTATTTATAGCTTTTTCCATTTTTGTAGGACTGCCAAGTGTGTCAAAAGCAGCTTCAAATGATGAGCTTTTAAAGCAGATTAAAATGTTGCAGCAAAAACTTGCGGAACTTGAAAAGAAAGTTGAAAAGCAGCAGTCTTCAATAGAAGAGACAAAGAAAAATCAGGAAGAAATCAAAGAAGCTTCCGATATGTTAAAAACATTGAAAGACCATATTTCAATAGGCGGAACAGTTGAAGTTGAGACCAATTTCACCGGAAGCGACAGAAAAGGAGCAAGCGGAAATTCAAGCAGCGACATTACTCTTGCAACAGCGGAACTTGATATAGAAGCCAAGCTTCATAAGTATGCAAGTGCAAACCTTGTTTTTTTGTGGGAAGAGGACGACACGGAGCCTGTTGACATTGACGAAGGTTATATAACTTTGGGTAATACCGACTACTTTCCGTTATACTTAAAAGCAGGAAGGATGTATGTTCCTTTCGGAAATTTCAAGACAAACTTCGTAAGCGATCCTTTGACTTTGGAGCTCGGAGAGATTCAGGAATCCGCATATCTTTTCGGAGCGGCTTACAAAGGTGTTGATTTTTCAGTATACTTTTTTAATCCCGATATAGATGAAAATAAAGATAAAAATGCGGATATAATCAAGTCTTGGGGAGCAACCTTGAGTTTTGATTTTGCTGATTTTATTCCCGAAGATTATTCTTTAAACATACAGGTTTCTTATTTGAATAATATTGCCGATACCAATGATTTCAAAGATGCTTTTGACGATAACGGTTGGACCAAAAGCGTAAAAGATTATTCGTCGGGATTTCACGCATTTTTAATGGCGGAAGGTTTTGGCTTTAATTTCATAGCCGAGTATTTAGGAGCAACCGATGATTTTGATAAAACCGATTTCGGAGGAATAGGAAAGAAATTCCAACCTGAAACGTGGAATTTAGAATTAGGCTATACATTTTCATATTTGAAGGGCAAAGAAATGACAGTTGCCGTAAAATACGAAGGTTCTAACGATGCTGCTTTTATAGACCCCGACCTTTTTATGGAAAAACAATACGGGATAGCAATATCTGCCAATTTGTTCAGCTCTGAAAAATGGGGAACAAATGTTAATCTTAACGTTGAATACCTTCACGGAGAAGCTGACGACGATATTGTGAAACTTATCGGAGGGAATACCGATTCCAAAGATTCGGTTACAGTTCAATTGCAGGCTGAGTTTTAATTTAACAAGGGAGAGGAGTTCCTCTCCTGATTTAATAATTTGGAGTTAATTAAAATGAAAAAAGGAAAATTTTTCGGAGTAGGAATAGGACCCGGTTGCCCTGATTTAATAACAGTTAAAGGGAGTAGGCTTATATCTGATGCAGATGTAATATATGTTCCCACTAAAAACGGAATTACATCGAGTGTTGCTTACAAAACCATTAAACCTTATTTAAAAAGCGCTGAAATTAAACCAGCTAAATTTTCTATGTCTTACAAACCGGAGGTTTTGGAAGAATACAGAAGTAAAATAATATGTGAAATTAAAGATGATTTGCTTTCAGGTAAAAATGTCGTATTTGTTACTCTCGGTGACCCTATGCTTTACAGCACTTACATATATATTTTAAACGGGTTGAAAAAAAACTTGGATAACTTTGATTTTGAAACAGTTCCGGGAATTACTTCTTTTTCCGCTCTTGCAGCGAAAAGCTCGGTGCCTCTTGTTGAAGAGAATGAAATTTTGACAGTTTATCCTTTAACTCATTTTTCAAAAGAAAATTTTGAAACACTTTATGAAAAATCTGATTCAATGATTCTTATGAAAATTCCGAAAAAATCCAAAGAAATCATGGATGTTGTAAAGAGTAAAGATTTTTCTGAAATTGTTCATATGAAAAATATTTGTCTATCCGATGAAGAGTTGAATCTTGACATTAACAGTAAAGAATTAAGCGATAACACCCAAAAAAAATATCTCTCCATTATACTTCTTAAAAAATAAAAAGCAGGGGAAATCCCCTACTTTTTAAAGACCACATCGGGAAGATAAGTAACTACCTGAGGGAAAAACGCCACTATTCCAATTGCAATCAACTGAATAATAACAAAGGGTATAATCCCTTTGTAAATATGTTTTGTGGATACTTCCGGAGGAGCCACTCCTTTTAGATAAAAAAGTGAAAAACCGAACGGCGGAGTTAAAAAAGAAGTTTGTAAATTAACCGCTATAAGAACCGCCAACCATAGAGGGTCAACTCCGTAGCTTATCATAATAGGTGCAAGCACAGGGATATGTATGAAAGTAATTTCTATGAAATCGAGGAAAAAGCCTGCGGTAAAAATAATAAACATTGTAATTGTAAGAATACCCCATTTTCCGAAAGGCAAAGATTTTATTAATCCTCTTATGAAAGTATCTCCGTCCATGCCTCTGAAAACAAGTCCGAAAGAGGTTGCTCCGAGTAGAATTATAAAAACCATACAGGTTAGAAACGTAGTAGCCTGCATAACTTCATTCAAAGTTTTCATGTTAAAACGTTTGTAACAAATTGTTAAAATGGTTGCTCCAAGAGCTCCGACCCCGGCAGCTTCCGTAGGTGAGGCTATGCCGGCAAATATTGAACCGAGGACAGCTACCATAAGTATAACAGGCGGAACAAGTGCTTTCATAATTCTTTTGAATGCCACCATGCCTTTAAAATGCGCAAGTTCATCGTCAGGCATTGGAGGAGAAGAGTCAGGTTTGATTATGGCAAGTAGCAAAATCCATATTATGTATAATGCAACAAGAATAAATCCAGGAATAACAGCTCCCATGAAAAGGTCGCCTATGGGAACATTTATAATTGTGCCGAGAAGAACAAGGACTATACTTGGAGGTATAATTTGGCCCAATGTGCCTGATGCGGAAATAACACCTGTTGCAGCTTCAGGTGAATATCCTCTTTTTAGCATTGTGGGCAAACTTAAAAGCCCCATTGTAACAACTGTTGCTCCCACGATACCTGTTGATGCTGCAAGCAAGGCACCCACTACAACAACGGATATAGCAAGCCCTCCTCTCAGTCTTCCGAAAAGCATTGCCATTGTTTCGAGAAGTTCCTCTGCTATGCCGCTTTTTTCAAGCATAACCCCCATGTAGATAAAAAGCGGAACTGCAAGCAGTGTAAAATTGGTCATTCTTCCCCAAAATCTCAAAGGTAGAAGTTTAAAAAATTCAAGTCCGAAAGTGCTTACACCGAATATCAGTCCTACACCGCCGAGAGTAAAAGCAACAGGATAGCCCCCGAGAAGGATGGCAAAAAGAAAAAGAAACATAATACCGGGAAGTGCTTCTTGAAAAGCTGTCATTTCCATAATGAATCTCCTTTAATCTTTGTAAACTTCATGCAGTTTCAAGTCGTTTTTGTCTTGTTCGCTACCGAATATATAAAAAGCGGATTCGAGAAATTCTGAAATACCTTGAATAAAAAGAAGAATAAAGCATAAAGGTATGCAAGCTTTTAAAAGGTATCTCATTGGAAGCCCTCCAGGATCAGGAGATGTCTCCCTAATAGTCCAAGATTGGTATACCCAGTCTTTTGTAGCATAAACAATGAGTAGACAAAAAGGTAGAAGGAAAACTACTGTTCCTATAAGATTTACCCATGCTCTTGTTTTTGGTGAAAATCTCGCATAGGTTATGTCAACTCGAACATGTCTGTCGTATTTAAAGGCATATCCTGCTCCGAGAAGGAAAATAAGTGCGTAAATATGCCATTCCAGTTCATACATTGCAGGATTGGTATGCCCGAAAAGATACCTGTTAAACACGTCGAAGCAAACAACAA
>CAZLFW010000068.1:0-4978 GCA_964559045.1 uncultured bacterium | reverse complement strand
TCAAGAAATTTTTTAAAATTATCATTTACATTAACAAGCTGTTCAAGAGAAGAGTATTGAGCAAGCTGTGATGCAACTTCATAATTTTCCATAGGATTCATAGGGTCCTGATTTTTGAGCTGTTCAACGAACAATTTTAAGAAATCATCTTTATTCATTACGTTGGAGGCACCAATGGCAGAATTTATATTGTTGGAATCCTTGGAAGTGTCATCACTATTTGCCACTGAAATATTGGAATCTATCATTTTATCCTCCTAATACGGAAATAATTTCACCATAAATAGAAAAAGCAATTTACAGGCCAATTACAATAATTTGTTTTCTTTGAAACTGTAAAATTCATCACGTGCAACTATTACATGATCATGGACGGTGATTCCCAATTCATGTGAAAGTTTTACTATTTTTTTGGTTATTGCAATATCATCTTCAGAGGGGCAAGATTTTCCCGAAGGGTGGTTATGAATGAGAATCAAAGCGGTTGCATTGCAGGCAAAAGCTCTTTCAAAAATTTTTCTAATATAAACGTAAGTTTCGTTGATTATTCCTTCCGATAATTTTTCAAAACTTAAAACTTCATTTTTTGAATTGAGAAAAATCACTCTGAATTCTTCTTTATGGAGATTCCACATTATTGTTTTGGAAAGCTCCACAACATCGAAAATGGAATTTACGACCTTTTTCTTCAAAAATCGTTCCAATGCAATTATTTTGTTTATATCATTTACCAATTTAAAAAGAATAAAAGATTTTTCTCCTACTCCGCTAACCTCCAAAAACTTTTTTTTATCAAGGTTAAGAAACAGCTCTTTAAGGTTCCCAAATTTTTTTAAAAGTTTTTTTGCCTGTTCTTTCGTATCTTTAACAGGAATGGAAAAGCCGAGAAGCAGCTCCAAAATTTCGTAATCTCTCAGCGACTCTATTCCGTTTTTCAGGTATCTCTCCCTCAATCTTTTCCTGTGCCCGTGAAAATGCTCTTTCAAAACATCCTCCGAAAAGATTATTTTTGTTTAATGTATTTATGAAGCTGAATCTGCAATCTAACGTTTATTCTTTCGTTTAATATAAGCTTGGAAAGCTCTTCTGCAGAAAGGGTTGATTCGTTAGGTGAAAAGAGCACATTTTTTACTTTTGCCAATAAATTATAACGCCTAATAACGGAACAGCTCCAATTAAAATCTTCATCATTGCCGATTACAAATTTCACTTCATCGTTTTTATTAAGATATTTAACATTTTCAAAGTTGTTCTTCTCGTGCATATTGCTTGACGGGGTTTTAAAATCAACTATTTTGACAACACCGTTTTGAACTTTATCAGTTAAAATCGAGCCGTTTGTTTCAATGAAAACTTTTTTATTCAGATTTAACAGTTTTTCCATTAATATGTAAATATTTTTTTGACACAAAGGCTCTCCGCCGGTTATAAGGATATTTTTCATCCATGAATTTTTAACTTGTTCAACAATGCTTTGAATCTCAATACTCCTGCCTTCATCATAAGCGTATTTGGTATCACAGTAAGAACATCTCAAGTTGCAGCCTGTAAGCCTTATAAAAAAAAAGGGAAATCCCGCAAAAGAAGATTCCCCTTGAATTGAGCCGAACATTTCACATATTTTAAGGTTCATTTTTTAGCCTTTTTTTCAAAAAATATTAAAACAGGGCTTGCAATGTAAATGGAAGAATATGTCCCCACCACAATCCCTATTAAAAGAGCAAGGGAGAAATCATGAATAACGCCACCTCCGAAAAGGAAAAGAGCAAGAACAACAAACAATGTGGTGCCTGAGGTAAGAATGGTTCTGCTTAGGGTTTCATTAACACTCCTGTTTATAATATTGGGGAAATTGCCTTTAACGTATTTTTTCATGTTTTCCCTTATTCTGTCATAAACAATAATGGTGTCGTTAAGAGAATAGCCTACAATTGTAAGAAAAGCGGCAAGAGTTGTCAGGTCAATCTCTTTGTTTAAAAGAGAAAATACACCAAGGGTTATTAAAACGTCATGGCATAGCGCTATAATTGCACCGAGAGCAAATCTGAATTCAAATCTCACGGAAATATATATTAGTATGCCGATAAGCGCTACAATTATTGAAAGCAGACCTTTTTCTCTCAGGTCTTTACCTATTTTGGGACCCACCATTTCTATACGTCTTATTTCAAAGCTGTCTTTGCCGAAAGCTTTTGTAAGTTTGTCTTTTATCTCTTTTGCAAGTCCTGAAGTATCTGATGAGGTTTGAGCAAATCTTAAAAGATATTCATTGTTTTCACCGAAATTCTGAATGGAAACGCTTTTACCCATTGTTTTTCTCAATTGGTTAATGGTAACGCTTTTTTTAAACTTAATTTGCGTAAGCGTGCCCCCGGCAAAATCCACACCGTAACGAGGACCGCCCTTAACAACAAGCGAAATAATCCCTATTAGAATAATAATCAAGGAACATGTTATAAATATTTTTCTTTTTCCAACAAAATCTATATTTATTCCCGGTTTGATAAATTCCATTTAAAGTGCTCCTCCGTTTAACCTATTCTTAATTTTTTTATACGATATTTTTCCAAAACCAATTCAAAAATCCATCTTGAAACAAAAATAGCAGTAAACATACTTGACACAATTCCTATGGAGAGTGTCACTGCAAAACCTTTAATAGGTCCCGTGCCGTATTGATACAGAACAATTGCGGCAATCAATGTGGTAACATTTGCATCAAATATTGTAATAAAAGCTCTTGAAAAACCGTTTTCAATGGCACCGCGTATTTTAATGCCTTTTCTCAACTCTTCCCTTATACGCTCGAAAATAAGCACATTGCCGTCAACAGCCATACCAATGGTAAGTATAATACCTGCAATCCCCGGCAGTGTAAGTGTAGCTTCAAACGCAGCAAGAGTGGCAAGGATAAACAGTAGATTTAAAACAAGCGCAATATTCGCTACAATTCCTGCGGCACTGTAATAAAAAATCATGAAAATCAGGACAACAATGCCACCTATAAACATTGAATAAAAACCTTTTTTTATTGAATCATGCCCGAGAGAAGGTCCAATTGTCCTTTTTTCAAGAACTTTTACAGGAGCAGGCAAAGCACCGGCTCTTAACACGATTGCCAGGTCGTGAGCTTCCTTTTCACTGAATCTTCCCGTTATCTGTGCTCTTCCACCTGAAATTCTTTCCTGTATCACAGGTGCGGAATAAACACTATTATCAAGAATAATGGCAAGTCTTTTACCAACATTTGCAGCCGTTATTTTATCAAAAAGCTTTGAACCCTGTCTATCAAATTCTATTGATACATAAGGCTCGTTATAAGTCGGGTTAATATTGACCCTTGCATCTTTTATATACTCACCTGTGAGAAGCACTTTTTTATAAACAAGGATAGGCTGTTTTGAAATAACCTTACCGAATTCGTCTCTATTGGTTTTGTAAAGCAGTTGCGAATCTTCAGGTATTTTGTCAGGATTGAAATTTTTTAAATCAAAGTCTTCATTAACCAGCTTAAATTCCAATCTTGCGGTTTTACCGATTATTTTTAATGCTCTGTCAGGGTCTTTTATCCCCGGGAGTTCAACAAGGATCCTCTCATTACCCATTGCTCTAATGTCCGGCTCTGTAACACCGAATTGGTCTATCCTGTTTCTTATTGTTGTAACAGCCTGTCCAACTGCAAAGTCTGTTAAATATTTAATATATTTTTCCGTAAATCCCAAAACAAGCTTTTCATTGGCAGCTTCTTTGATTTCAACATTGGGGAATTCATCGGGTAAAATTTTTTCCGCTTCGGTTTTACTTGCCTCGTTAAGATGAACAATAAGAGTTAATCCTTTTCTTTTTATATCTTTAAATCTTATTTTATTCTCTTTAAAAACCTGTGCAATATTGTCGCTGTATCTGTCAAGAGTGGATTTAACAGCTTCGTCTGTCTCCACTTCAAGGATAAGGTGCATTCCGCCTTTTAAATCAAGGCCAAGGTTAATTTTTTTATTGGGCAAAAAATCAGGCCACCACCCTGGAGTAGTATTAAACATAGTGGGTGCAATATATACCAGCGCCCAAACAATTACAGCAAGAATAATAACAGCTCTCAGTTTTAAACTTCTAATCATTTAAAATCACCTCTAATAATCTATTTGGTCACTTTTGAACTCACAAAATTCCTTGCAACTTTTATTTTCATGTTTTCACCCACTTCAAGAGTTAAAACATCATTGGTAACTCCAACAATTTTTCCGATTATACCTCCTGCTGTGATAACTTCATCTCCCTTTTGCAGATTTTGAAGCATCTCTCTATGCTGTTTCGCTTTTTTCTGCTGTGGTCTGATTAACAAAAAATAGAAAACCACAAAAATAAGGATTAAAGGAACAAACTGAGCAATTGCAGCTCCTCCCGAAGGTGCAGGTGCTCCTGCTGCATACAAATTTTCTATAAACATAATTTCCCCCTGTTTTTTATTTTTAATTCACATCCTTACTAATAGTTTTGAAAAAAATCAAGCTATTTTTTGAAAAGGAGATGAGAAGTATGGCATTGCTATAGGACATCATTTTATACAAATCCAAAGTTAAATTATGATTTGGGATTTAGGGATTTTAATAGCCGATAGTCCATAGCCGTTGTAATTAATAGTTATTTGTAGTTATTCAAAACAACCAAATCCTAAATATCCCTTGAATTTATCCAAATTTTCTGATAATTTATTAATATGAACCATAAAAAACTCCCTATTGGCATTCAGACTTTTAGCAAAATAATAGAAGAAAATTGTTACTATGTTGATAAAACAGAGATAGCTTTAAGACTTATTGAGCGTAGTGGCTACTATTTTCTTTCCCGTCCAAGAAGGTTTGGCAAATCTCTTTTTCTCGATACTCTTTCAGAGATTTTTCTCGGAAGTAAAGAACTTTTTAAAGGACTCTACATTTATGACAAATACGATTTTAAGCCTCATCCTGTTATTAGAATT
>CAZLFW010000067.1:0-3886 GCA_964559045.1 uncultured bacterium | reverse complement strand
AAAGTATAAATTAAACCGCATTGAGACAAACTGAAAATTTCTATTTTTCTTTTACCTATAACTGCTATGAATCCATTGGAATAATCTACTCTTTCAGGGGAAAAATTTTTGTCGTTGAGAAGAAACCCGTTACATATATGATTAACCAATTTTATTGATTTATGTTTCAGGAGAATTATCTCACTATCTCCAAGTGCAAAATCAGTAACATTATCGTCTATAAAAAAAACTCTGTTCTTTTTTTCAAAAA
This sequence comes from uncultured bacterium, assembly GCA_964559045.1. GTDB lineage: Bacteria > DYJV01 > DYJV01 > DYJV01 > DYJV01 > CAZLFW01. The sequence continues at coordinate 3,636 of CAZLFW010000067.1, read as the reverse complement.
CAACTGTAGAATTCAATATTAATTCTGATTTTGGAAAAGACCGCTCAAATTTTTCAAAGCTATCTTCCTTTGATAATCTTTTTGCAATTTCAGCAAAAAAATTACTATGAGAGATGTTTGAAAATTTATTTTTGTTTTGCTTTATCTGTCCCGTTGCACAGGAAAAGAGAAAAAGAGGCAAAAGAAATAAAAACAAATTTCTCATATTTCTCAAAACCCTCCAATAAAAATTTTCTACTTAAAATAACATTTACAACATCCATAACCATTTGTTATTAAAAGATAATTATTATTCAACTTTGAACTTGTATTACACCTTGTTTAAATACAGCAGAAAAGCAAGCATCATTATTGAATTATCCAGCATATTTTCGTTCAGCATTTTTTTTACTTTATCCACCGGCAAAATCAGTGTTTCAATATCTTCTCCGGCATCAAGCGATATTTCTCCTGTAAATTCCACATTTTCCGCAAGATATATGTAACATTTGGAAGTTTGAAAAGCTGGAAGAGGATAAACTTCACTGAGTAAAGTTAATTTTTCAGAAAAATAACCTGTTTCTTCTTTTAACTCCCTTTTGGCAGCATCAGAAGGACATTCTCCCTTATCAATTAATCCTCCGGGAAATTCATAAAAATATTTTTTTGCACCTACTCTGTATTGCTTAATCATAACAATTTCATTTTTATCTGTAACAGGGATCACAACGGTCCAATCCGACAAATCAAGATAGTAAAAATCAATTGATTTTCCGTTTCTCGGATTAATCATTATTTCTTCATATATTTCAAATATTTTATACTTGCCCAAAAGTTTTAAAGACTTGCTTTTCCAATTCATTTGCACCTCTCTAATAAATAAATTCGAATATTGAAATTCGAAACATATTAGTCCTTAGTCGATAGTCTTTAGTTCTTAAGTTTATGGTAATTCGTAGTAATTTTAAAAAACTAAATCCTAACATCACGTGATACGATATTATTTACTTTAAATCAAGTAATTCCACTGCTTCTGTTTCCGGAATTTCCTCAACATCTTTAAGCTTTCTCTCCATTGCCCTTGTCCTAACCCCGGTTTGTTCTATGGTATTTGCAGCAGTGTTAAGCTGTTTTTTAACCTTATCAAGAATATCTCCGAATTTTTTAAATTCGGTTTTAACAGCGGAAAGGACTTTCCAAACTTCACTGGAACGCTTTTCTATGGCAAGAGTTCTAAAACCCACTTTTAAACTGTTTAAAATTGCTGACATGGTTGTGGGTCCCACTATAACCACTCGGTTCGTCTGCTGAATTTTTTCAATTAATCCCGGAACCCTTAGAACTTCGGCATATAATCCCTCTGTTGGTAAAAACATAAGGGCAAAATCAGTGGTAAACGGAGGATTAATATATTTCCTGTTTATCTCTTCCGCTGATTTGGTGACAGCTCTAACCAGTTCATTGCTGTATTTCTGGATTAAACCAGAATCTCCGGCTTCAACCGCATCAAGAAGCCTTAAATAATCTTCCTGTGGAAATTTAGAATCAATGGGAAGCCAAACAACAGATGCAGAGTCGTCTTTACCCGGAAGTTTTACCGCAAATTCAACTCGTTCCGAGGAATTTTCATCTGTTTGAACATTTAACGCATATTGCTCGGGAGTGAGAATCTGCTCCAATATTGCATGAAGCTGAACCTCTCCCCACGTGCCTCTTGCCTTAACATTAGTTAAAACTTTTTTCAAATCTCCCACTCCTGTTGCGAGATTTTTCATCTCTCCGAGCCCTTTTTGAACAGCTTCAAGCCTGTCACTGACAATTTTAAATGATTCTCCTATTCTCTCGTTTAACGTTGATTGCAGTTTCTCTTCAACTGTTTCTCTCATTTTTTCAAGCTTACTGTTGTTATCTTCCTGAATTCTCTTTAAATTGTTTTCAACTGTTTCTCTCATATATTCAAGCTTCTTCTCGGTTTTATCAGTAAGCTCTTTAAGATAGTCGTTAAAATCTTTAAATTTTTTCTCCTGCGACGAAATAAGCGAATTAATAGAATCAGTAAACTTTTTTTCAAACAAATTTATGGCTTTACCGAGCTCCTCTCTGTTCTCTCCTGAAATCTTGTTCATCCTGTCAGACAATTCCGCCAAGCTTTTTTGAACAGTGCTATTTATTTTCTCCAGATTTTCATTATTTGATTTAATCAAGTCCTTTAACAAAGAGTTAAAATTATCAAATCGTTCCGTTTGAAACGATGAAAATTCATTCATTCTATTTAACAAAGAATCATTTAACAATGCTATGCTTTTTGAAACTTCTTCCCGTATTCTTTTCAAGCTCTCGGCATTTTCTTCTCTGCTTCTGAAAAACTCTTCTCTTAAATTTCTCTCGTTCTTCTCAATTAGGATAGCAGTGTCGTCTTTTTTCCTAAAAAGAATAACAAACAGAAGAACAGTTGTAACAATTGAAAAAAACAAAGACGCATAAATCAGCATTAAAAACTCCGTGAAAATTTATTTTGACCAAATTAAATCCCTGTGCTAAATATATCATACATTTCCAATTAAATAAACTTAAAATGTTTGACGAGGTAAAATCATGCTACTTGTTATTGACATTGGTAATACCAACATTACTTTCGGTATTTTTGAGGACAATATTCTAACCCGACATTGGAGGCTTCCCACTGATAAGCACAAAACAGTTGATGCTTATGCAATAGATTTTTGCAACATATTTTTCTTTTCAAATATTATGAGGGAAAACATTACGGGAATAATCATTTCATCAGTTGTCCCTCCGCTTGAATATACTCTTACTTCAATGTGTAAAAAATATTTTCAAACCACGCCAATGGTTGTATCTCCCGGTATAAAAACAGGTATTTCAATTCAAATAGAAAATCCCAAAGAACTTGGAGCCGACAGAATAGTAAATGCAGTTGCAGCATATTCCAAAGTTAAACAATCGGTTATTGTTGTTGATTTCGGGACAGCCACAACTTTCGACTGCATAACGGATAGAGGAATATACAAAGGCGGAGTGATAGCTCCCGGACTGTTAATATCCCTTGAAGCTCTGGTAAACAATACGAGCAAACTTCCCACTGTTGACATTAAACCTTTAAACAAGGTTATTGCCAACAACACTGTAAATGCGATACAAGCTGGTATTTTTTACGGATACATAGGCTTGGTGGAAGGAATAATCAAAAGAATCAAAGAGGAGCAGAAATCCCAAAGCAAAGTAATTGCAACAGGTGGAATTGCAAAATTAATATCATCTGAAGTTACGGAAATAGATACTGTTGACGAATTTTTAACATTGGAAGGATTAAAAATTCTATACGATAAAAACGTTTCACATGATGTTAGGATATAGTAGGGGCAATTCATGAATTGCCCCTACAAGATTTCGGGATTAGGATAATGACTATTGACTATCGACTAATTCAACGTTGAACCAACAACTTTGAACCTTGAACTATTTTTTTTCGGATTTTGGATTTCAATATTCGGATTTAATCATTTCATATTTGTATTCTAATATATTCCTCTCTTCACTGTCAAAATTTATCCCTATCAAATATATCTTCTTATTTTCATTTAAATATTTTTCATGATATTTTCTTTCTTTTATCTGCTTTATCGGTTCTTCCTT
>CAZLFW010000066.1:0-3334 GCA_964559045.1 uncultured bacterium | reverse complement strand
TGACAGTTTTATAGAAGCGTTTTTAACAGTAAAAAAGAATACAAGAAAAAAAAAGGAAAGCATTAATGCAAGGATAAACACTGGAATATTTGAGTTAAATGCAGGTATCTTGAAAGAGATAAAGGAGAGAGAAAAAGATTTATTTAATGCATTAATTGATGAAATAGAGAGTGAATCCAAGAGAAAGAAATGTGTGATAATAATAGATGAGATACAGACATTGGAGGAGATATATATAAACGGAGACAGGGAGTTATTAAAGGAATTTTTGAATTTTTGCGTTTCATTGACAAAAGAGCTTCACCTGTCTCATGTAGTGATACTGAGCTCCAATACAGTGTTTATAGACAGGATATACAATGATGCTAAGTTGAAAGTAACAAGCAGATTTTACAAGATTAATCATTTGCCTTATGAAACAGTGAAGAAATGGCTACAAGAAGAAGGATTTTCAAGTAGTGAAATAGAACTAATTTGGGAATATTTAGGAGGAAGTATAGCACATATACAAAGAATGATAAGGGATAAACATGAATATTCTACATTAAAAGAATATTTAGAAAGACAAAAATGGCTTGCATATACTGAGATAGATGAATTTTTAGCTATATTTAATGATGAACAGGAATCATTTTTTAAAGAAGTTGGAAAAGAAATATTGAAAAAGAGTTATTTTAGTATAGCCAATTTAAAGGAGTATAAAAGAAGATTATTAAAGAAATGGGCAGAAAAAGAGATACTGTTTTATGACCCATTGACTTTAAAAGTAACAGGTAACAGCAGAATATATGAGAAAGGAATGGAAATATTAGTATTTGGAATTTAGTGGTTTGAATTATGAATGTGTAGTTAATAATGAAGAACGGATTTTTTATCTTAAAAATACTATAAAAGGAGTTATTCATGCTTGTGAAAGTGTATGTGTCTTACAAAAAGGGAGTGCTTGATCCTCAAGGAAAAGTTGTTCTCGAATCTCTTAAATCTCTCGGATACAATGAGTTTAACGACGTGAGAGTGGGAAAATATTTTGAGATTTCCATTGATGACGAAATTCAGGAACCGGAACTTATTGAGAAAAAAATCAAGGAAATATCCGAAAAGGTTTTGTCAAATCCTATAATGGAAGTTTACAGTTATGAATTTGTCAAATAAGGAGGGAGATATGAAATTTGGAGTTGTGACATTTCCCGGCTCAAATTGCGATGATGATTGTGTTTACGTGATTAAAAACGTTCTTGGTGCTGAATGTGATAAAATTTGGCATAAAGAAGAAAAAAGTCTCTCTTCTTACAGTTGTATCGTTTTACCGGGAGGTTTTTCTTACGGAGATTACTTACGCCCCGGAGGGATTGCAAAATTTTCTCCTGTAATGGAGAGAGTAAAGGAGTATGCCGAAGCAGGCGGGCTTGTGTTGGGTATTTGCAACGGATTTCAGATACTTGTGGAATCAGGATTGCTCGAAGGTGTTTTAATTAGGAATAAATCTCTGAATTTTATTTGTAAAGACGTTTATTTGAAAGTTGAAAACAGAGAAACTCCTTTTACCAACAGTTGCAGAGATGTTTTAAGAATACCCATTGCCCATAAAGACGGATGTTTTTACTGTGATAAGACCACTTATAACTCAATGGAGAAAAACGGACAAATAATTTTCAGGTATTGCGGTGTCAACGGGGAGATCGGAGAAGAGTATAATCCCAACGGCTCTTTATACTCTGTTGCAGGAATATGCAACAAGGAGAAGAACGTTCTCGGAATGATGCCTCACCCTGAAAGATGCAGTGAAGAAATACTGAAAAATGTTGACGGTGAATTGATTTTCAAATCAATAATAAATTTTTTACATAAAAAATCCGCATAAATTTAATGATTGATGCCATAGGTTTAAAAAAAATTTATATTAATAAGAAAATTTTCGGCAAATCCGTTACAACAGTTGCTGTTGAAAATTTTACTCTGTCAATTGGAGAAAATGAAATAATAGGCTTGGTGGGAGAGAGCGGCTCGGGTAAATCAACTGTTGCAAGAATGTTAATAGGGCTTGAAAAGCCTGACCAAGGAAACATTATTTATAAAAAGGTAAAAATAGGCAGGGATTGTCAATATATATTTCAAAATCCTTACTCTTCCTTCAATCCTCGACTGAAAATAGGCAAATCAGTTGAAGAACCGCTTATTATTCATAATATATACTCTGCAAAGGAAAGAAAACGCATAGTTTGCGAAACACTGGAAGAATGCGGATTAAAACCTGAATTTTATAACAGGTATCCTCATGAATTAAGTGGAGGTCAATGCCAAAGAGCTGCAATTGCAAGAGCCCTTGTGTTAAAACCAAAATTTTTAATTGCAGATGAGCCCACTTCTTCTCTTGATGTTTCGATTCAAGCGCAGATTTTAAATTTATTGAAAAATCTTCATAAAAAATTCATGATGACCATGTTATTTATCTCGCACGATTTAAGTGTAATAAGGTTTATCTCGGACAGAATAGCTGTTATGTATAAAGGCAGGGTTGTTGAAATAAGCGATAACCAAAGTTTCTTTAAGAATCCTCAACATGAATATTCCAAAATGCTGCTTGAATCAATACCGGGAGTTGCTTAAATGAAAAAATTTTTTGAAAAAACAGGTGTTGTTTTTTTGTTCATATTCACTGCGTGTCTTTATTTTGCATATTTGGGGGTTCTTGACCTGTGGAATCCCGATGAGCCGAGATACGTTGAAGTTGCAAGAGAAATGATAACTTTGAAAGATTTTATTGTGCCTCATTTAAACGGAAGTATATATTCTCATAAACCTCCTATGTTTTTTTGGTTAATAGCATTATTTTTTAGTGTTTTCGGAGAATTTAAAGAATGGATAGCCCGTCTTGTGCCAAGTATAAGCGCATTTTTAACCGTTATTATAACATATTTTTACGCATCAAAAATTTTTGATAAAAAAACCGGTTTTTTTTCCGCAATAATTCTTGCAACCGCCTTGAATATGGTTCATCTTGCCAAAAGATGCAACATTGACGCACTGTTTACGTTGTTTATACTCGTAGCAATTGTTTTGTTGCATCTCGGTATTTTAAACAAAAAGAAAAGAACCGGATATTTTTTGCTCTCATGTTTGTTTCAGGGTATCGGGGTTATTACCAAAGGACCTCTTGCGTTTATCTTCCCTTTTCTTACATTGGCAGGATATGCTTTTTTTACCAATAACAAAGAGATTTTCAAAACAGCTCCGTGGGGCAGAGGTTTTCTCGTTATTGCAGTGGTGATTGCTGTTTGGCTTTTGCCCGCGGGAATTATAGGAGGCAAAGACTATATTGATGCAATTATGTTTA
>CAZLFW010000065.1:0-3692 GCA_964559045.1 uncultured bacterium | reverse complement strand
CAATTACATATCTGTAAATCTTAGGATTAACAAATCCCTCGAAAAAAAATCTTTTTTCAATCCCGAGTTTTCTCACTTTTTCTCTTACAGAATTTTCATTTCCGGTTCCACATGCAAGATATACGGTGTCGGGATTTGATTTTAAAATTTCCGCAACAGCGGATAAATAATCGTAATTATCCACTTTCAGAAGCCTTCCTATGGAACCGAGAATAACGGTGTTTTCAGGAAATCTGCTTCTTATTTTTTTCGCTTCCTCTTTATTCTTTTCTTCGTCTGCTTTTAAAAACATTTCGTCTAATTCGAGCTCAAACATTTCAAAAGCATCTTTAAACCTTGAATCTTTGGGCGGAGGATAATGAATAATTCTTTTGTCTATTCCTTCCATATCCACTTCGTGATTCAAGTGACACCAATAAATCTGTTTGGGAGCAGCCCTGCTTAAAAAAAGAAATTCTCCCACGGAATAGAAATGGTCGGAATATATGATTATGTCAATATCATCTTTAATGAGAGATTCTCTGAACTCAAGAATCAACCTATGTCTGTTTGCATAAAGACCCTGCTCAAGATATTTTTCAACAGGTTTTTTAACCTCAACATCTATTGTCCTTAAAAGTTCAACGCATTTCTCTTCTGACTGTAGTGTCCCGAAATCAGGAAGAGTCATTGAGTAAAAATAAAGTTCGTATTTTTCCTTAAAATCTTTTTCCTGCAAAAGATTTTTCACAAGAGAAAATTCAAGTTTAAAAGGAGACCAAAATGTAATGGTAGGTCGAACAATAGCTATTTTAATTTTTCCTTCTTTATTTATCTCACTTTTGCATGGTGTCAAATTATGCTCTGAAATCCAACTTTTATAGAGGCCTCTGCACGGTTGACAAATATCGTTCTCTATTTTGACAAAATCATCCGTTAAGTTTTCAACAGCGTGTATGGAGCGAGTATAAATCAGATTTTCCAGATACATTACGTCTCTTATATGACCCGCTTCAATCAACACGTTTAAAGTTTCTTTATATATTTTCCATAATTTTTTAACCTTTTCCTGTTCGGAGCCTTTTAAATATTGATACAAAAAATCCATCCATGTAAAAACCATAATACGTTCTTTATATTTAAGATTTATGAAAAAATCTTTTTGTGAAACTGAGCTTATCAATTCAAATATTATCTCACCGTTATCCAATTTCTTAAAAAATTCCGATAAAAAAATATCGTAATCATTCCCTATTATCATGCTGTTATCAGTAAAAACAAAAAGCCTCTTGCAATAATTTTTTAATCCTTCATAAAAATTTCCGTTTAAAATTTCCAACAGAAAAATGGAATCGTTTATCCATAAATATTCTATTCTGTCACGATAAGATAATAGAAAACCGTTTAATTTTTTTATAAGATTTTCAATAACAGGCTCTCTGTCTATTTTTAGGTGTTTAAGAATAAAATAAACATTTAAAAAATCTTTGTTAAACAAATTATTGCTGCTTATTTCCGAAACAATCAGCTCTTTAATACGCTCGTAATCGGGAATTCCGTATTTATCAAAATATTTTTCATCTTCCGAATATTTTTGCAATAAATTCAAAAGATTTTCTTTTGAAAGCATAATTTTGTCCTTTTTATTTTTAACATTAGATTGTTACTAAACAATTATTCGGCAAAAGTCAATTTTATAAACTTCAAAAACGTAGCAAATAAAAATAACAGGGTTACATTGCCATTTTCAAAATAGCGGGTGGATACTGATACAAATTCAAAGTTGTATTTGCATAACAATAAATAGTTAAAAATATTGAATAGTCAGGATGGTCAATATTTTTTTGCCCATCTACGCTTCTTAAAAACAAAGGATTTGACTTTTGATAAAAAAACGATTAACAAAAGATGTTTTAGAAAATAACAGGAGATAAAATTGTTTAAAAAAATAAAAAATTTTTTTATCAACAGTATTTCAATAAAATTTGCACTTGCATCGGTATCAGTGTCTCTTCTTGTCCTTGCCATAACGGGAACCATGAATCATCTGCTTCTTGAAAAGGAGCTTCTGAAAGATGCTCAGGAAAAAGCGGAGCTTATTGTGGAAAACAGCAGATTTCAAATTGACTCTTTGATCCTTCATACTCAAAGAGTTTCGGAGCAGTTAAAAGAAAGCTTGAAAAAGAGCGGATATTCATTGGAAAATATTCGTTCCGTAATAACAACAGCTTTAAAACATGAGCCTACTTTTTTTGGTATGGCAGTGGCATTTAATCCCGGAGTGATTGTTAAAAAACCTTTCAGCCCTTATTACTATAAAAAAAACGAAAAAATAGAGTATGTAGATTTGTCTTTGCACGGATACGATTACATTCACAAGGAATGGTATTCCATACCTGCAAAAGCGGGAAAGCCTGTTTGGAGCGAACCTTACTTTGATGAAGGAGGCGGTAATATTTTAATGTCCACATACAGTAATCCTTTTTTTTTAAAAGGTCAATTCGCAGGCATACAAACTATTGATTTATCGCTTGAAAAACTTCAGGAAATAGTTTCTTCAATTCATATTCTTGACTCTGGATATGCTTTTTTACTTTCCAGAAAAAATCTGATACTTGTGCATCCAGATTCGTCTAAGATTATGAAAAAATATCCTGTAAAAATAATTGAACATAATCGTATTATTAAAGAAAAAAAACGTTGGGTATATTACGCTCCTATTTTATCCACAGATTTTACTCTCGCAATTGTTATGCCGAGCAACGAGCTGTTTGCTTCTCTGAATTATATGTCTTTAGTTTCCGTTATACTTGCAATTCTTGGCAGTTTTCTCCTTATAATTACCATGCTTGTAATAAGCCGACGCATTAGCAGACCTCTTAAACAGGTTGTTTTGCTTACAGATGAAATATCAAAAGGAAACTTTGATAAAAAAATAGATGTCCCTGAAACACACGATGAAATATATCAACTATCTGTTGCAGTTAATAGAATGCAAGATTCCATTAAACAGTATATCAAGGATTTGCAGGAAACCACAAGAAAGAAAGAGAGGATAGAAAAAGAGCTTGATATAGCAAGGTCTATTCAGTTAAGTATGCTTCCTGATAAAATTCCCAACAAAGGTGTAACCATAGAGGCTTTGCTTAAACCTGCAAGAGCTGTAGGTGGAGATTTTTACGATTTTTTCTATGTTGATGAAAAACGGCTGTGTTTTGTTATAGCAGATGTTTCTGACAAGGGTGTTCCAGCAGCTCTTTTTATGGCGGTTACAATGAGTTCTATACGCTCTTTCAGCACTACTTATTACAAACCTTCTGAAATTGTTACCACAGTAAACAACACTATTTCTGAAAATAATAAAGCCAGTATGTTTGTGACTCTTTTCATAGGAATAATTGATATTAATACAGGCAGGCTTGACTATGTAAATGCGGGTCATACAAATCCTTACATTTTAACGAATAGTGGAGATTTAATAAAATTGAAAAGCCGTGCAAATCCAGTTGTAGGTGTATTTGGCGGGATAAAATACAAAGACAAAAGCATAGTATTAAATGCAGGGGATAAACTGTTTTTATTTACAGACGGAATCAACGAAGCATTTTCAAAAGATAACGAACAATTCGGGGATAGAAGGCTTGAATCACTACTGAAAAACGTTGAAACCTTTTCCCCACTGGAAATTGTATGTTCAGTTGAAAGGGCAGTTG
>CAZLFW010000064.1:0-3545 GCA_964559045.1 uncultured bacterium | reverse complement strand
AATTATTTTAAAAAAACTCTATATTTTTAATATGGATAAAATTAACGTGTTAATTGTTGACCCGCATGATTTTTTCAGAAACACTTTAATAGATTTTTTAAATCACTCTCCAATATCTCATAAATTGGAGATTAAAGGAGCTGTTGCCAATAGCGAGGAAATGTCAAAATTCCTTAATTCAGATGAAATAAATCTTGTATTAATAGACATTACCATTCCTGTTTCTAAAAATTTCAATACGGACCAAAACAAAATAAAAATAATCGGTTATACAATGTATGACATAGTGGACAAATCTAATTTTTTAGTTCATAAAATAGTTAGAAAGGATGAAATTTTCGAAAAATTAATAGAAAATATATTAAAATTATATCAAATTTAATAAAAATAAAATATTGTGATTTTAATTACATATTTTTTTCAAAAAATCTGTACATATAATTAAGGAGGGTAAAAATGAAGAAAAAAATTTTGTTTGTTTTTATTATGTTATGTATGGCAACACAACTTTTTGCAGGAGCATTTTTTAGCGTTAAAAAGGGGTGGAACCTTAAAGGATTTTTCTTTAGCGTATCAACTGATTTTTTCAAAGAGTTTGTCCAAACCTCTGACAATGGGTCCCAAGGAGCCATAAATACATTATGGAAATGGGATAAAGATTCCAATAACTGGGAAATATGGTCACCCAACCCTAATGTGTTATCTCTTATTTCACAATACGGCATGAAAACATTTGACACTATTAACCCGGGAGAAGGATTTTGGGCAAATGTTACGGATAAGATATTCAAAATAGTTGTTCCAACTGAATCGTATTTTAAAGGCTATTCCGATGTTGGAGATTTCTTTTTCAAAAAAACAGGTTGGCATTTATTTTCAACGAAAAAACCTGTTACTTCCTTGCCGTTGTCAATATTTAACAAAAAAGGAATCAAAACTTTATGGAAATGGGATATAAGCAGCAGTAGTTGGAGCATTTGGTCGCCTGACAAAAATATTTTAAATCTAATAAAAAAATACGGATTAAAAAATATAGACAAATTTGAAGTTGATGATGGTTTTTGGGTAAACACCCAAGCTGAAAAAGATTTTGTAGTTAAAATGGCAAATAATATTGAAAATTTTTCTAACGGTATTCCCTTTATAGATGAAAACGGAAACGGCTTAACAGACAACAGCAGTGAAAAATCTCTTAATATTTTACCTGACTATCAAGGTTTTTACAATCTTGACAATTTAACTCAAGATGTAAAACAGTTAATTAAAAACGGGACAATTTTCAGCATGTATGCCACCAAGCAATTATGCTCCCTGAAATACACCGAATTTCTTCAAACCGTTTATCTCGAAGGATACGACAACATTACGTTTAACTCAATAACAACTCTTATTGCAACTGTTAAAAACAAATACAATATTGACAATGTTACACTTGTTTTGGAAAAAGTTAAAACCATGCTTAATCTCCCTGAAAATTTCGATGCAAAAGCTCTTTTAAAGAATCCTTACACATATTTCACGGAAAACAACGATTTTGACTTTTACAAAAAAGTATTGCAGCTTGACCAAATAGTTCAAACTATTTTTGCTTTTTCATCCGGTAACTTGCCTGAAAATTTTGGCACCGAGCAGATGGAGCTGTATAAAAATATTTATGAAAGCATTGCGGAAATTCTTTACAACAACGGTAATCCTGTTAAAATAGAGGAGTTGTTCCAAAGCGGCAATCTTGCTGCTCTTCTTAACAAACTTAAAATATCCCTGCCATCAATAACAGGATTAGGCATCTCAGAAGATATTCTCACGAAAGTTCTGTCAGAAGCAATGAGTTTTGGAAAAAATTTCTATGATAACATAGACAATTTAACATCAGACAATATTAGTGAAATTTGCACCTATATGGGAAGCTTTACAACTTTTCAGGAATTTGGCAAAAAAATAGTTTCCAACAACATGATTGACAATTTAAGCGCATCGTTTAATCAGGAAACTTTTGCAAAATATATGGAAATTATTTTTAAGCAAATAAAAGCATACAATGAAAATCTGTCTTTTGACGGCGCGGAGCTTTCTTTTGTATCACTTATAGCATCTGCTCTAATAGAGCAGTTTAAAAGTTTTGACAATGCCACACTTAACCAATTTTCATCAGCAGCTTTTGTATTTCTTGATGAAAATAAAAACGGCATAATGGATGTGGGTGAAAAAATAGTTGCAATGCTTGATAAAAGCGGTGCATTAAATCTTGACAACCTTCCTGCTGAAATAAAAGAAAAATTAAAAAACGGTGACGTGCTTGGCCTAATAGGAGGTTTTGCTAAAAACGGCGATTATTTGAGCAATCTTCTAAAAGCTGTTTATGTGGATAACCTTACTCAAATAGATTTTACGCCTATTTCAACATTTGTAGCCTCTTTAATGGACAATAACACAACTCTTGACCAAGCTGTTGAAATAGCCAAAAAGTTTTTCAAACTTTCTGATAATCTTTCAATTGACAAGGTGCTGTCAGGTGTTGATACAGGAGTATTTTTGCAGAATATTAAGCTTGACAATATAATGACCCTGATTATGAAAATAATGGACTCAAATATGGGAAATCTACCAGAAATTGAAAAACTCAACATTAAGAAAAACATTTATGAAAAAATAATGGAATTTATCAAAAAGAACAAAGATATAGCTAATATTGACGACCTTCTTACAGATGAAAATCTCGCTCAGTTAATGAATGCCATTAAAGAAGCGGACGGGTATGACACTGCCATTAAAAACGGTGAAAATCTTACAAAAGCTCTTACCACTCTGAAAACGGTTAATGATAAAATGGCTGAGGTTACAGGTGCTTCCGCCACTTTTAAAGACTTGAAAGATTATCAGTTAATGGCTGACACTCTTATAGACCTGTTTGTAAATATAATTAATGACGGCAAGCCTGATGAGCTTGAAAAATATTCAAACATATTTGCAAAAGGTGCTTTAAAAGATTTAAAAGAAGTTATCTCAAAAGTATCTAAAACCAAAAATCTACTTCAGGTAAAAGAAGTTCTTTCTCAAAGCAAAGATAAAATTAAAAAAGATATTGATGCTCTTGAAACATTGTATAATTTTAACAGCGGAGGGACAAATCCTTTTATGCCTTTTATGTAATAACAAATAGCAAGGTAGGCTTTTAAAAGCCTGCCTTGCTGCTTTTTTTAGGGTAAATCGGAAAATTTTTGCAAACAATTATCTTATTTATCCTTTTCAAATTCCTTTCAAAAATTTTCCAATTTATCTTAATTTTTTCGGATTGATTTCCGATTTCGGATTTCGATATTCGAATTTATTTAGGGATTTGGGATTTAATTTTGTGGACTCTTCGGCTTACGCCTCAGATATTATGGATGACCTCTTGTAATATAGGGCTGGTTACCCTATAAGAATTGTGTTAAAGAACACGAAAACTTAAAAGGAGGTCATCCATGAGAAGAGACATACTACATATTGGCTTAGATGTCGATGATAATTTTTTTACAGGAGCAATATTTAATTCAAGAACAGGT
>CAZLFW010000063.1:0-4492 GCA_964559045.1 uncultured bacterium | reverse complement strand
TTTTTTGGTTACTTTTTTAATAAGATAGTTTGAACCGCATTCAGGACACATTTTATTTACAGGCTCGTTCCATTCTGCAAAATTGCATTTTGGATAATTGGAGCATCCGTAAAAAATTCTTCCTTTTTTGGTTCGCCTCTGTATAATGTTGCCATTGCAACCTTCAGAAGGACAAGGCATTATGGATATCTGCTTGGTAAAATTACATTCTGGATAGTTTTCACATGCTATGAATTTTCCATATCTTCCGTTTTTCATAACAAGGTTGGCACCGCATTTTTCACATTTTTCATCAAGAATTTCATCTTCGAGAATTTTAAGCTCTCCGTTTTGTTCGATTTTAAACTGTTTAATGTTTTTACAGTGGGGATAATTTGAACATGCGAGAAACCTTCCGTTTTTCCCCCATTTAATAATCATTTTGCTGCCGCATTTGTCACATGAAAACGGAGACTCTTCCACTATTTGAGATATGTATTGCATATTTTTGTATGCTTTTTCAAGGGTATCGGAAAATTTAGTGTAAAATTCGCTTAAAATGTTTTTCCATTTTAATTTTTTATTCTCAATATCATCAAGTTTGTTTTCCAATTGTGCGGTAAAATCAATATCAAATATTTCAGGAAAATTTTTAACAAGAAGCTCGGTAACAACCATTCCTATATCTGTTGGGAAAAGCTTTTTTTCTTTTAACTCCACATATTTTCTGTCTTGAATGTTTTGGAGTATGGGAGCGTAAGTTGAAGGACGTCCGATACCTTTTTCTTCAAGAGCTTTTACCAGAGAACTTTCAGTATACCTCGGAGGAGGCTCGGTAAAGTGCTGTTTCGGAATAGCTTCCTTTAATGAAACTTTGTCGCCCTCTTTAAGCAAAGGGAGAAGTTTGTCCTCTGAAGAATCTTTGAAAACTTTTAAAAAACCATCGAATTTAAGAACAGACCCAGTTGTTTTAAATTTTAGTTTTTCATTCTCATCTGTAATGTTAACAGCAGTTTGAGTATAAATTGCAGGTTTCATTTGTGAAGCAACAAATTTTTCCCAAATAAGCTTGTAGAGTTTGTATTGGTCATTGGTTAAAAAACTTTTAATTGCCGCAGGTTCAAGCTCCACAAAGGTGGGTCTTATTGCTTCGTGGGCATCTTGTATATTTGATTTTTTACTTTTGAATCTGTTTGCTTTTGACGGAAGATAATCTTTGCCGTATTTATTTGATATAAATTTTCTGCAATCCTTTAAAGCACTTTCGGAAATTCTTACAGAATCTGTTCTCATATAGGTAATTAATCCCACAACGCCTTTATTATCAAGGTCTACTCCTTCGTAAAGAGTCTGTGCTATTTTCATTGTTTTTACAGGTCTGAAATTTAGTCTTGAAGAGGCTTCCTGCTGCAACTTGCTTGTTATGAAAGGGGGAGTGGGATTTTTCTTTCTATCCTTTTTTTCTATTTTCAAAATATGAAATTTACTTTGCTCAATTTCTTTTAAAATTTTTTTTGCCTGTTTTTCATTTTTAATTTTGTTTTTGGTTACTAATTTGGCTTCAAAAATTTCACCCTCCGGAGAAATAAACAATCCGGTTATTGACCAATATTCCTCAGGTTTAAAATCCTTTATCTCTTTTTCTCTTTCGCAAATGAGCCTGAGCGCAACTGTTTGCACCCTTCCTGCGCTTAATCCTTTTCTTACTTTTCTCCATAAAAGGGGACTCACTTTATAACCCACTATTCTGTCGAGAATTCTTCTTGTCTGCTGAGCGTTAAATTTGTTTTCATCAAGAGAAAGAGGATTGTTTATTGCGTTTAAAACAGCTTGCTCTGTAATCTCGTAAAACAGAACTCTTTTAACATGTTCTTCAGGTTTTTGCAGATAGTTGGCAATATGCCATGCTATTGCTTCTCCTTCTCTGTCAGGGTCGGGAGCAAGATAAACGTTTTCAGCCTTTTTTGCTATTTTTGATATTTTTTTCAGAACTTTTTCTTTGCCTTCCATGATTTCGTATTGAGGTGTAAAACCGTTTTCAACATCAACCCCGAGAGCTTTTTTAGGAAGGTCAATTACATGTCCGTAAGATGCCTCAATTTGAAAGTCTTTGCCGAGATATTTTTTTAAGGTCTTTGCCTTGGCAGGAGATTCCACTATTACAAGATTCATATATTACGTTCCTCGCTTTTTTCTTTAAAATTTTAAAAAATTTTATCAGATTGATAAAAATAAGTGATTGTCAAATATTTGTTTTTTCCGAATAACAGGGTATATTCCGAGTTTTTACAAAAAAGTTTAATTGTATAATACGTCTCCGTCATTGTCCAAAACATAGTTGAAAAGCTTTTTATTATTGTTAAAAGCTGTTAAAGCTGTTAACAGTTTTATTTCCTCGATTCCCAGCTTTCTGTCCATGTTGGCAACAACAACTTTTTCAAGAATATCCTCAAACATATCGTTGTCAATTAATCCCTTTTCCTTTAAAAAATATAAATATCCTATTGCTTCTTTTGTCAGAGAGCTCTCTTCTTCTTTGGTTATTATTCTTATCTGCCTTTTCGATGAAATGTCATAAGTTGTTTGCTCAAAATTCAATCCCATTGTTTCGAGCCAGAAAAGTGCAGTATCTATTTCATTCATTTCAAAATCCATTTCAATTAATTCGTTGATTATGTCTTCTTCGTGAATATGTTTGTTTTCAGATTGAGAAATATATTTTGCTATTAAATTTAAAATTTTATATGTTTTATCTTTCAAAAGTGCCTCCTTTTTAACAATAATCAAAAATTGCGCTCAAAGAACTCAGCCTCAAATTTTAAGATGTTTCTTATACAGATAAAAATAAAACAAGTCAAATTATTTTCTTTATTTTTTAGGGGTATTTTGTTATTCCAGAAAAATATGAAGTCATTGCTGAAAATTTTAAAGCTTTTAAAACATTATAAAAAAGAGATTGTTATAGCTATTTTTTCTCTATTGGTTGTTTCGCTGTGCACATCTGCAATAGCTTTTCTCGTTAAACCTGTTCTTGATGATATTTTTATTAATAAAAATCTTAACATGCTTTATTATATTCCTGTTGTTGTTATAATACTCTATGCTGTTAAAGGTATTTTTGATTTTACACAAACGTATATGATAGGTTTTATTTGTCAGAAAATAGTTACCGACATAAGACAGCAGCTTTTTTCTCATATAGTGAATCTTCCCATGGAGTATTTCACCAAAAACAGCACAGGCTCAATTATAGCAAGACTTTTGTATGATGTTGCTCTTATTCAAAATACAATTTCCAATGCCATTACAGGAGTGATAAAAGATATTTTCACAGTTATCAGTTTAATAGGCGTGGCTTTTTACAGAGATGCGGTTCTCGGAAGTATTGCTCTTTACATATTGCCGCTTGCTGTTTTGCCTGTAATCAAGCTTGGGAAGAAATCCAAAAACGTTAGTAAAAAAGGGCAGGAACAGGCTGGCTCTCTTACAACCTCAGCACATGAAATAGTTACCGGCATAAAGGTTGTCAAAGCATTTAACATGCAAGATTATGAAATAAACAGATTTTTAAATGAAAACAATATGTTTTTAAAATTTATCCTTAAAAGATTAAAATACAGAGCAATTTCCTCGCCTACAATGGAGTTTATAGGCGGTTTGGCTGCTGCCGCAATTATATGGTATGGAGGTTATCAGGTTATTCAAGGTCATTCCACTCCGGGGAATTTTTTCTCTTTTTTAACAGCTATATTCATGATGTATCAGCCTATTAAAGGATTGTCGAGGAAAAATAATCAGATTCAGGAGAGCATTGCCGCTGCCGAAAGAATTTACGGAGTAATTGAAATTCATTGTGAAAAAGATAAAGGCAGCATGGTGTTTGAAGAGTTTAAGGAAAAAATAGAATTTAAAAACGTTTTTTTCAAATACAATGAAACCGAGGATTATGTTCTTAAAAATATAAGCTTTACTCTTCCAAAAGGTAAAAAGTTTGCAATTGTGGGAAAAAGCGGTAGCGGTAAATCCACTCTTGCAGGACTGTTGCCAAGGTTTTACAATATTGAAAAAGGTGAAATTCTCATTGACGAAATTAATATAGAGCAATACACTCTTGCAAGTTTGAGAGCCAAAATAGCTGTTGTTACGCAAGATACAATTCTTTTTAACGATACAATAGAGAATAACATCAAATACGGTTCTGGCAACTCTTCCGAAGAAGAGGTTATTCAAGCTGCAAAGCTTGCAAATGCTTACGATTTTATCATGAATCTTCCCGAAAAATTCAATACGCAGATAGGAGAAAAAGGAGTTAGGTTGTCAGGAGGTGAAAAGCAGAGAATTGCAATAGCAAGGGCTTTTCTTAAAAATGCTCCCATTCTCATACTTGACGAAGCCACAGCTTCTCTTGATACCAATTCTGAAAAGGAAGTTCAAAAAGCGCTTGAAAATCTTACTGCCAATAAAACTTCAATTGTGATTGCCCACAGGCTTTCAACAATTCTTGATGCTGACA
>CAZLFW010000062.1:0-5011 GCA_964559045.1 uncultured bacterium | reverse complement strand
ATAAATTTTATCAGTTTGAATTTGTTTAAATATTCTAAAATTTCAGTAACTTTTTCTTCTTCAAAAATAAGTTTCAATTCGTGAAGAACTCTTCTTCCTTCCACACTGTTGAGAAGTTTTAAGCTTTTTGCATTTTTTATCAAATTAATCGTTTGTTTTCCTATTTTAAAGTTGAATCTTACGGCAAACCTGAAAGCTCTGAAAATTCTCGTGGGATCTTCCACAAAACTTAAATTGTGAATGATTCTGATTTTTTTTTCTTTAATATCTTTGACACCTCCGAAAAAATCAATTAATTCACCGAAATTTTTTTCAGTAATATCAACAGCAAGAGTATTAATAGTAAAATCTCTTCTGTATAAATCCATTTTTAACGAACTTCTTTCCACTACAGGAAGACTTCCGGGACTTTCGTAATATTCAAGTCTTGCAGTTGCCAAATCAAATACATATCCTTCCTGAAAGAATATTTTTGCTGTTTTGAATTTTTCATAAGTTTTGATTTTTACAACTTCTCTGATATTGTCTCTTACATACTTGGCAAATTTGATTCCGTCACCTTCCAACACAAAATCAATATCAAAATTTTTTTTCCTTAAAATCAAATCCCTGACGAATCCGCCAACAAGATACAATCGGTAGTTCATTTCTTCTGCAAGCTGCCCCAATCTCCTGAGTCTTTCCAAAACAGATTTTTCAATTTCGCTTTGAAGGAGATTAACCACATTTTTTTCCATTGGTTTCACTTCATTGAAATTATCTTTCTTTTCAATGTCGTAAAGAGTCTTCAAAATATCGGTTCTGGTGATAACCCCTATGATTTTTCCGTTGGACACAACAGGAAGAAGCCGCTGATTTTCCTTTAAAATTATATCTTTGATTATTTCGAAACTTGCATTTATGCTTACAGTTTGAAAATCAGTAAGCATATATTCCTTAACCTCAATATCTTCCAAATTATGATAAATACATTTTCCTATAATCTGTCTTGTTATTAGCCCTATCAAGCTGTTGTCGTCTTTTGACAGAACAGGCAGCACGTTAATGTTGTATCTGTTTAACATTGTATTGGCATGGCTTATGTTGTCGTTTTCAAAAATGTGAATTACCGGAGAGGTCATAATGTCTTTTGCAAAAAGAGTAAAACTTTCGAGAGTAAGGAGAAAAGCTTTAAGCTCATTATAAACCTGAATCAAAGTTTTATCTTTAATAACAGCAGAAGCAGCAGAATCATGTCCCCCACCTCCGAAATATTCGGCAATTGACTTAACGCTGATTTCCGGAGACGAACTTCTGCCTATGAAATATATTTTATTGTCCAACCTCAGAAGCGAAAGCAATACAGGAATATTTTTCATATTTTTATACTTGTGAACAGCAACTGCAATTTCAGGGATAAATTTTTCATAACTTGCCTGTGTAATAAAAACCTTTAAGTTTCTGACATTTACTATTTCTTCTGTTTCTATGAACTGTTTAAGTATTTCAACCTGGTCAATTGTTATGTCGTGATATAAAATGTCTCTAACCGTATTTAAGTTGGCTCCGAATCTCAATAGATACGCTGATGCAAAATAGTCCTGCTCGGTTGTTGTGTTAAACGTGAGATTTCCCGTGTCTTCGTAGATACCTGTCATTAAAATGGTGGCTTCTTCGGGAGTTAGAGGAATTTGTTTCTCCCTAAGCATTTCTATTATAATTGTTGTGCAAGCTCCTCTTTTTTTCAGATATTTTTTCTCCGTTTTAATGTTGTTTTCTTCGAAGTGATGATCAAATATAACAATTTCCAAATTTTTATTATTGATAATTTCAGCAAAAATTCCTATTCTGTCTTTCCTTGATGTGTCAGCTATTATTAAGGTTGAAATTTCGTTTAAATTAATTTCGCTTATTTTTTTAATATCAAGGGAATATATAATTGTCTGAATGAAAAAATTTTTCATGCTTTTTTCATGATGTCCCTGAAAAACTATTGTTGCCTCGGGATAAAGCTTTTTCAATGCAATTGCACTTGCAAGAGCGTCATAGTCGGGATTCACGTGAGTTGTTATTATCTGCATAAAGGTTATATGCAAAATATATCGGAATATGTCAACATATAATGTTTTATTTTGTTTTACTCCAAAAAGAAAATACATATAAAAACTCTTTTATGAAAAATTTTTTTATGTTAAAATCAAATCAAATGAAAAATAAAATTTTTGCAATTAATATTCTGCTTATTGCACTGTCATTGTTGTTGATAATCGTTGTAAAACGTGAAAGCGGAGGAGATTGGCATAATTATCAGAAAAAATGGAAAAATAATAAAATTTCCGAGCTGTTGCGTTTATATTCCAAAACAAAAGATGAAAAAGTTCTAAAAAAAATAGAAAAAATAAAAAATTTTAAGATAAGGAAAAGGGCTGTTTACGTTACAAAATGGAAAAGAGAAGAGTATTGCGTAACATGCCATATAGGAATTAAAGATATAAGCTCTTCACACCCTTCAAATGTTTTCGGCTGTGTTGTTTGTCACGGAGGAGACCCTTTAACCGTTGAAAAAAAAGAAGCACATAAAGGATTAATTGGAGGTGAAAATCCTTCGGATTTAAGAAGTGTCAATTTATCGTGCGGCACTATTGCTCCTGACGGCACCAAATGTCATTCCTCTCATATTGTTCGTGTTAAAAATTCATTAATGTATACCATGGCGGGAGTTATTGCAGACTTGCGTTACCAATGGAATGCTCAGCAAACCAAAGATGCGGTTTATGCAACAAATGAGATTAAAGGTAAATTTAAAAAAGTGCCTTTTTTTCAAAAAAGCGATGTTCCTGAAAATTATAATGAAAAATATGAAATTTCCGGCAAAATAGCTGACAGTCATTTCAGAAAATTTTGCAGCATGTGCCATATAGGGGTAAAAAATCCTAATGATACAAGTAATCACTCCTCAGGTTGTTCAGCATGTCATGTGCTTTATGAAAACAGCAGCAGATACAAAGGGGATGACCCTACAATTAACAAGGATGAAGAAGGGCATCCTCCGTATCATGAAATTACCGACAAAATTCCTTCGAAACAGTGTATACATTGCCACAACAGGAGTAACAGATACGGAACTTCTTATATGGGAATAGCTGAAAACGATTTTTACGGAACACCTTTTATTAACGGAGATTTATCAGAGCAACGTTTAATAGGCGGAAGATTTTTCTATCACCTTAACAGCGACATTCATTTTAAAAAAGGAATGCAGTGTATTGACTGTCATTTAAGCAGGGGAATTATGGGAGACGGAAATGTTTACGGTAAAATGGAACATGCTGTTAAGATAAAATGCAGGGACTGCCACGGATATTATGATGCTCCCCCTAAGACACATAAAATTACAAGCTTTAATGATAAAATATTTAAAGAACACGGAAAACTTAAAAAAGGTGAAGAAGTTGTTGTGGCAGAGTCAGGAGAAATAATTTCAAATGTAAAAAAAGAGGGAAAGCATTTTTTTCTTTATACAAAGACAAAAGGTAAAAAATTGCGTTTGAAAATAATTTCAAATGACAAAAATCATAAACTTAATAATTGCAATAAAAATCTTGAATGTTATTCATGCCACTATTCATGGACAATGCTTTGTTTTGGCTGTCATACAGGTTATAATAAAAATTATCCCCAAAGGGATTTTTTAACCAATCTCAAAACCAAAGGAATGTGGTATGAATACAGGAGCTTCACAAGATACTCTGACACTGTTTTGTGTATCAACGGAAGAGGTAAGGTATCTCCTGCTCAATTTTGCCAGTCTCAGGTAACTTTTCCTGACAAGGGATATTACAATAAAGTTTTTACACACAACGACAACACCACTTCTTATGTTGTGGCTCCTGTTCAACCTCATACTGTTTCTGAGGTAAGCAGAAAATGCCGTGACTGCCATAACAATCCCATGGCAGTTGGATTGGGAAAAGGTTATTTAAAATTTACAGATAAAGAGAAAATTATTTTTAAGCCGTTGTATAATGTTAAAAAAGCAGGAATACCTGTTAATTTTCCGTTTGAATCAATTGTTTCAGCAAACGGAAAAATACAGTTTCAAAGCGTGTCAAATAGAGGATTCAAAGTTTTTAAAAGAGAAAAAATTTTGAAAATTCTCAGAGTTGGCAAATGTGTTCAGTGCCATAACAGCTATAGTGATAAAATTTACCTAAGAAACAATTTCCCATTATATTATTCGGATATAAAGAAAAAAGGCTTTAAGCATATTAAAGAAAAATTAGACTCTATTCAGGGCTATTAATTCGTCAATAGTTAATTCTTTCTCATTATTATCAGTATCTTCGTTTTCACTTAATAATGAAATCATTTCAGTATGCTCTATTGACAGCTCAAGATAAAAAGGATGTTTCTGCTCTGTTTTAAATGAAATACGTCTGTTTTGAGGCTTATTTATATCTGCTGCAATTGACATCATAATTGTGCTGGAAATTTGAATTGCTTTAGGCTGATTTATTTTTAAAGAAATTCCAAACTGCTTTTCAAGCTCCTGTCTTGCTTTGCCTGCTATTTGATTAACAAGCTCTCCTATACTGTCCGTTACTTCAGTAAAAGCATAATTATCAGTAATGTCTGATTCGGGCATACCCATTGCAGTCATATATTTGGTATATATTTCAATGGCAGCTTCTTTTGAAAAATTCATTATCATAAGGCTCTCAAAATCTCCTTCTCCTACAACAAAACATCCTATGTCAGGTTTTAAAAAAACCTGATAAATTTTTAAAGCGGTTTTTGAATATGTAATATTTGTGAAAGTATTAGCCTCTATTATCTGCTTGGTGGCATCTGCAAATACTTTTGTAACAGCATTGATTAATAATTGTTTTCTTGCCATTTGCAATCCTTTTTCTATTTTTTTATCTAAAATGGTATAACGTCTTCCACAGGTGATTCTGAAACAACTTCTTCTGCTTCAGAAGAAACTTTGGCAGAATAATCTCCTTTGGAATCAAGAATAAACATGTATTTG
>CAZLFW010000061.1:0-13107 GCA_964559045.1 uncultured bacterium | reverse complement strand
CCTCCTGTTTGCAAATTTAAATTACTTGAATTTTAACACAAAGAATATTCTGCTTCTTCCTCGTTTCACATCAATTAACATTTTATCCTTTTTAAAATGCTTAATTATCCTGTTGTAATCGGTTATATTTTTCACAACTTGATATTCCATTGACTTAATAATGTCTCCTTCTCTTATGCCTGCTTTTGCAGCAATGCCGCCTTCTTTAACGGCAACTATTAATACTCCCTCGGAATCGCTAAGCCCATACTGTTTCATAACTTCTGAAGTAATGTTAACCACTGTTATTCCAAGTTTATCGGTTTTCTTCTCTGTCTGATTTGTAGCCTGAACTTTGGATTCAGGCATTTCACCTATTTTAACTTTTAAAGTTTTTTTCTTACCTTCTCTGAGAACAACAACATCAACAGTTTTACCAATAGGTGTTTTTGCAACAATCTTAGGTAGTTCTTCGGTATTTGTAACTTTTTTACCGTTAAACTTAATAATAATATCGCCCCTCTTAATTCCCGCTTTTGCTGCAGGACCATCTTCTATAACTTGAGAGACAAGAGCACCATAAGTCTCTTTCATTCCAAAATAGTCTGCAAGGTCTTTTGATACGTTTTGTATATATATTCCGAGCCATCCTCTTTGAACATAACCTTTCTCCTTAAGCTGCTCCATTATGAATTTTGCCATGTTAATGGGGATTGCAAAGCCTATTCCCTGAGCAGCTGCAATAATCGCAGTATTAATCCCAACAACTTCGCCTTTCATGTTAACAAGAGGTCCTCCGCTGTTACCGGGATTAATAGCAGCATCTGTCTGAATAAAAGAATCATAGGGACCTTCGCCGATTACTCTTCCTTTTGCACTAACTATCCCTGCTGTAACAGTTCTTGAAAATCCGAATGGGTTCCCCACAGCAATAACCCATTCACCAACTTCCAGCTTATCTGAATCACCAAGTTTGACAATTTTGAGATTTTCGTCAGATTTAGGGTTGATTTTAATAAGAGCTATGTCTGTTTTAGGGTCAACGCCGATTATTTTGGCTTTGTAGGTATGTTTGTTAGACAAAGTAACGTTAATTTCATCTGCATTTGAAACAACGTGATTGTTGGTTAGTATATAGCCGTCTTTTGAAATTATAAAACCTGAACCGAGACTTTTCTGCTTATACTTTTTATAAGGATGTCCACCGAAAAACTTGTTAAAAAAATCGCTGAAAGGGTCATTTTCTCCAAACGGAGACTGAAAATTATGAAAAGGATTTACGATTTTTCTCTTTATTATTTTTGTTGTATTAATATTTACCACAGCAGGTTTTATATTTTTGGCTATTTCAACAAATGACGGCAAACTGTTTTGAGAAACTCCGAAACTCAAAGCAAAAGCCTGCACCGAATAGAGTATCACCACACACAAACCTATAAGAATTTTTTTCTTCATCTTAAAACTCCTTTCAATACCAAGAATTTTCATATAAATTAAGCAATTTGAAAATTTAGTCAAGTTAAAAAAAGTTAACTCGTAAACAATTAGGAACAAGGTTTCAATTTAAATGGTTTGTTAAAAACATTTGAAAAAAATTTCTACCTATTGTAAGATAAAGCATGAATGAAAAAAAAATTAAGCTTAATATGTCGAATTATATTGATAATATTGATGAAAATTTAAGGAATAAATTATCGAAAATATCGGAAAATAAGCTATATATAACCGAAGAAATGCTAAAAAAACATCTCACCGAGAACGAAGTGCTCGAACTTATAAAAAAAGGTGTGTTGGACGATTCTTTTTTAACTTAGAAGTGAAAAAGGAGTTATTTTTATGAAGGATAAAAAAGGCATTACATTTTCAAATGAAGAGCAGTATTTGATTGATAATTTCAAAATTAACGATACATGGCGCGTTTTCAGAATAATGTCTGAACTGGTGGAAGGTTTTGATGACCTTTCCAAAATAGAAAAAGCTGTAACCATATTCGGCTCCGCAAGGGTTTCTGAAAATGACGTGTATTATCAGAAAGCTCGTTTTCTTGGTAAATTATTTGCGGAAAACAACATTCCCGTTATTACCGGAGGCGGTCCCGGAATTATGGAAGCTGCAAACAGAGGTGCTTTTGAAAATAACGGTTTGTCAATAGGACTTAATATAGAGCTTCCCATGGAGCAGAAACCTAATCCTTATACCAATTCGGTAATAAGTTTCAGGTATTTTTTTGTAAGAAAGCTAATGTTGATAAAATACGGCTGGTCTTTTGTTATTTTTCCGGGAGGATTTGGAACTCTTGACGAATTTTCAGAAGCGATAACCCTTATTCAAACTCATAAAATAAAACCTTTTCCCATTATACTTGTGGGTAGCGAATATTGGGGCGGTCTTGTAAAATGGTTTAGAGACACGGTTCTTTTTAACGGTTTTATAAATGAAGATGACCTTGATATTTTTAAAATAGTGGATGATCCGTATGAAGTTCTCGGAATAGTTACGGATTGTATTAAAGAAAACAGGTGTTTTGAAAGTGAATAATTAAAAATGGAAAATATTTTTGGATTTAGTTATTGGAATATTGGATAAATCCTAATTTAACTTTGAACTAATTTTGTATCGAATTTGTGGTTTGAAAACGGATGGATCCAAATAAATTAAATAAAATAGAATAGAGGGATACTTTTATGAACATGTTTAAAGATTACACAATTACTGAAGAAGACATTGAAGAGCTTAAAAGGCTCGGAAAGATTTGCAGAGGAGATATTTTGAAAATGACAACACTTGCGGGATGCGGACACCCCGGAGGCTCAATGTCGTCAATTGACATATATCTCACTCTTTACAAATTTGCAAACATAGACGGAAATAATTTTGATAATATGGAAAGAGACAGAATTATCATTAGCCATGGACACACTTCTCCCGGTGTTTACGCAGCTCTCGGGAGGCTCGGATTTTTTCCTATTGAAGATGCAATTGCTTATTTTAGAATAAAAAATTCCGTATTTGAGGGGCATGTTGAAAGGGATGTTCCTGGCATAGAGTGGACAACAGGAAATCTCGGACAAGGTTTATCAGCAGGATGCGGATTTGCTGTTGGAGTAAAAAATATGGGAATAGATTCGAATGTTTTTGTTGTTATGGGAGATGGAGAGCAGCAGAAAGGACAGATAAGCGAGGCAAGACGTTTTGCAAAAAAATTTAATTTAACGAATTTAACCGCCATAGTTGATTTGAACCGATTGCAGATAAGCGGAAACATTGCGGATGTAATGCCCCAAAATATTAAAGCCGGTTATGAAGCTGACGGATGGGAGGTTTTACAGATAGACGGACATAATTTCAAAGAAATTTTCGATGCTGTAAAATACAGTGTTAACAGTAACGGATTAGTTGCAATACTTGCCGAAACAGTAATGGGAAAAGGTGTTTCATTTATGGAGAACAAAGCCAAATATCACGGACAGGCAATATCGGAAGAGGAGCTTGCCGAAGCTTTGTCCGAGCTCGGAATTGAAAACGATATTGAAACATATAAAAGAATGCGCGGAAATCCTGTGCTTAAAAAACTGAGAAAAGTTGAAATCCCTTCAATATACATTGAAACTTCACCGAGAAAGGTTTATGGCGCCGAAGTGAAAACAGATAACAGGAGTGCTTACGGCAACGCTTTGAAACATATTGCAGAGCTTAATCCTCACGTTAAATTTGCAGTGTTTGACTGTGACCTTGCGGGCTCGGTTAAAACAAGTCTTTTTGCTGACATTAGACCTGACGAATTTTTCGAATCAGGAATTCAGGAGCATAATACCGCTGTTGTTGCAGGAGCTGTTTCCACAATGCCTATTGTTTCTATTTTTTCCGATTTCGGCATGTTCGGTGTTGACGAAGTTTACAATCAACTTCGGCTCAATGATATAAACATGACGAATTTGAAACTTATTTGCACTCATATAGGAGTCAATGTGGGAGAGGACGGCAAAACTCATCATTGTATAGATTACATGGGATTGCTATCCAATTTATACAATTTTAAAATTATAATTCCAGCTGATCCGAATCAAACCGATGCTGCAATAAGGTATGTTTTAAGAGAAAAAGGGAATTTTTTCGTGGGAATGGGAAGAGCTAAGATGCCTGTTATCACAGATGAAAAGGGAGAAATATTTTTTGATGAAAAATACGAAATTGTCTACGGTAAAGCGGAGCACCTGAGGAAAGGAGACAAAGCAACCGTAATTTCAACTGGAAGTGTTGTGCCTGAGGTTATTTCAGCGTGGAATATTCTTAAAAGTAAAGGTGTTGACGTAAATGTGTTTAATGTTGCAACTCCTTTAAGCATAGACTTGGATATGTTGAAAAAAGCTTTTGAAACAGGTTTGATTTTTGTAGTTGAAGACCATAATGTTAATACTGGACTGGGAGTGAAAGTTTGTAATGCTCTTATTGAGAATAACATGTTTTGTAAAACAGTAAAACTCGGTATCAACGGTTATACCACTTCGGACAAACCTTCGGAGCTTTATAAAATTAACGGAATTGATGCGGAGAGTATTGCGGAAAGGATTTTAAAGGAGGTTTAATGTCAGAGTTTTTATGGGAAGAACTTTTTTATTCAGTTAAAAAATATGAAAAAGCAATGATGCTTACAATTATTGACAAAAGAGGCTCAGCTCCGAGAGGAATAGGCACTTCAATGGTTGTTTTGCCAGATTCTTCCATTTACGGGACAATAGGAGGAGGTCCTGTTGAAAACGAGCTGATAAACGATGCTGTAAAGTTTTTAAATCAAGAAAAAAGCTGTATCTTGGAAAAGGTTTTTTCAGGTGACATTGCAGTTTGCGGCGGAAGGATAAAAGTTTTACTGGAATTCTTTTCCAAAAGGGATTCGGATTTCCTTGACAAAATTTTAAAAAAATATAATAATGGCGAAAATATATTCATTGCAACAGATTTAAAAACTTTTGAAAAAAAGCTCATTGAAGAAAAGAATGTTGACAGATTTAACGGCGAAGGATATTTTGTTCAAACTGTGAAAGCTCATCCAGAGCTGATTGTTTTCGGAGCAGGACATATTGCTGTTCCACTTGTGAGTATAGCACAGTTATGCGATTTTAATGTTTCGGTTTTTGACGATCGTGACGAATTTGCCAAAGCAGAGAGATTTCCCGCTGCAAAAAGAGTTGTTAAATGTGATTTTAACAATATAATGCAGGATGTTAAATTTACAAACAATACTTTTTTTGTTCTTGTTACAAGAGAACATGCTCATGACGAGATTCTACTTAAGCAGATTCTCGGCAAACAATACAAATATCTCGGCGTGATAGGCAGTAAAAACAGAATTAAAACTGTTAAGAAAAAGCTTATTGATGCCGGTTTTGACAAAGATGAAATAGAAAGATTGCATTCACCCATTGGTGTAAAGATAAATTCGGAAACACCTGCCGAAATTGCTGTTAGTATAGCGGCAGAACTCATAAAAGTGAAAAATGAGTAAAGTAAAAGAGATAACCAAAAAAAAACAAAAGCTTAAGCCGCCTAAGCTCTACAAAGTTTTTATGCACAATGACAATTACACCACAATGGACTTTGTGGTGGAAGTTTTAAAAGCAGTATTTAACAAGAGCCCCGAGGAATCGGAGCGAATAATGCTGACTATACACAATGAAGGATTAGGGCTTTGCGGTGTGTATCCGTATGATATTGCAACAAGCAAAACAGAGCTTGTCCATTTCCTTGCGGAAAAAAACAAGTTTCCTTTGAAATGCAGTGTTGAGCCTGAGCAGGAGATTTAATGATTACTAAAAATTTAAACGAAGTATTTAATTTGTCTTACAAAATAGCAAGAGACAATAATCACCAATTTATAACGGTTGAGCATATTTTATACTGTATTTTGTTAACCGAAGAGGGAAAAGATATAATCTACAGTTGCGGCGGAGATGTGGAAAATCTCAAAGCCAACATTGAAATGTATTTTTCCGACTATATTGACAAAACCAATATGGCTCCCGTTGAAACCCTTGGTGTCGAAAGGGTTATAGCAAATGCAATCAACCATGTAAAAGCAGCGGGGCAAAATAAAGTTAGGATAGGAGATATTTTAATATCTCTTTATGACGAAGAAGAGAGTTTTGCCCGTTATTTTCTCGAAGAGGAAGAGCATATATCGAAACTTGACATAATGAATTATATTGAGCACGGAATCACCAAAATTCCGCGCGAACACGAGTCGTCGGAAAATGAAGATGATTTTGAAACACCTGATGATTTTGACGATGATGAAGATTTTGAAGAAAATAAAGAATCCGCTCTTAAAAGGTTTGCAACAGAGTTGGTTGCTCTTGCCTTAAAAGGAAACATTGATCCCGTTGTGGGAAGAGAAAGAGAATTCAAGCGTATTATTCAGGTTTTATGCAGAAGAAAGAAAAACAATCCCGTTCTCGTGGGAGAGCCCGGAGTAGGTAAAACCGCCATAATCGAAGGATTAGCTCTTAAAGTGGCGTCCGGCAATGTTCCTGAAAAACTTAAGAACGCCAAAATATTTTCTCTTGACATGGGAGCCATGATTGCAGGCACCAAATATAGAGGAGAGTTTGAAAAGCGTTTGAAAAGCGTTATTTCCGAAATAGTAAAAGTGGAGAACCCCATACTTTTTATTGATGAAATACATACGATTGTAGGAGCCGGAGCAACAAGCAACGGCACTTTGGATGCTTCCAACATTTTAAAACCCCTTCTTGCCGAAGGAAAGGTTAAGTGTATCGGAGCTACAACATATGAAGAGTTTAGAAACGGTTTTGATAAGGATAAAGCTCTTTCCAGAAGATTTCAGAAAATAGATGTGGAACAGCCTGATATTGAAGAAGCTGTTGCCATTTTACAGGGTATAAAGAAAAAATACGAGGATTTTCACGAGATAAGATTCAGCGAGAAAGCGGTGAGAAGTGCGGTGGAACTCTCGGAAAAGTATATTCAGGGTAGATTTTTACCTGACAAGGCAATTGACGTTATAGATGAAGCAGGTGCACAAGTTGCAACTCTTGAAAAAAGAAAAAAGGTCATAACTCAGCGGGATATTGAAAAAGTTGTTTCAATTATGAGTAGGATGCCTGTTAATTCCATTACAACTTCTTACAGAAAAAAGGTTCTTACAATAGAAAAAGAGCTTGAGTCCAGAATTTTCGGACAATCAGAAGCAATTAAAAATTTGGCAAAAGCACTGAAAAGAAATGTTGCTGGATTAAAAGACGATGATAAGCCCATTGGAAGTTTTCTTTTTACAGGACCTACCGGAGTGGGGAAAACGGAGCTTGCCCTGCAACTTTCAAAAATATTGGGGATTCATTTTCTCAGATTTGACATGAGTGAATATATGGAAAAACATTCTGTTGCAAGGTTAATAGGCTCTCCTCCTGGCTATGTGGGTTTTGAGCAAGGAGGCCAACTTACGGAGGCTGTTAACAAACATCCTCACACAGTGGTTCTTTTTGACGAAATAGAAAAAGCTCATACGGACATTTACAATATTTTGCTTCAAATAATGGATTATGGGACATTAACGGATAATGTGGGAAAAAAAATTAATTTCAGAAATGTTATTTTGATAATTACATCCAATACGGGAGCTTTTGCTTTGTCTTCCAAAAATATAGGTTTTCTCGAATCAGAAACAGGTAAAGCCAAAAAAGAGATAGAAAAAGAGTTTGCTCCCGAATTCAGAAACAGGTTGGACGCTATAATTGAGTTTGCATATTTAAATGAAAATGTGATTTTAAAAGTTGTTGAAAAATTTATTAAAGAATTAAACGAAAAACTTAAAAAGAAAAAAGTTATTCTGAATCTTTCCGAAAATGCAAAAAAATACCTTGCTAAAAAAGGGTATGACAAATATTTCGGTGCAAGACCAATGGCAAGAGTTATTCAGGAAGAGCTTACCGATAAACTTGCAGACCTGATATTGGACAATACCATTCACAAAGGTAGGGTTGTGAAAGTGGATTTTTCAAAGGGAAAACTTGTTTTTAAATAGTTCGGTATGGTAAAAATATTGTCCTCCAAAATTTCCAAATTTCCTTCACCAGACGAAGCTGACAAATCAGGCTTGGTAGCAGTGGGAGGAACCTATCATTGGAAAACACTTTTAAAAGCTTACAGCAGCGGTATTTTCCCATGGTTTGACGAAAAGGTTTTTCTCGGAGACAAGTTTTTTAACTTTATCTATTGGTATAGTCCTGACCCGCGTTTTGTGCTTTTTAAAGACGATTTCAGAATAAACAACAGACTTAAAAGATATTATGTAAAAAATAAATTCAGAATTACAAGAGACAGAACATTTTACAATGTAATGAAAGCTTGTCAAATTGTTCATGGTTGCAGCAAAGAGAGCACTTGGATTTCAAATGACATGATTGAAGGTTATAAGGAGCTTCATAAAAGGGGTTACGCTGTTTCAGTTGAGGTTTGGGATAATTCAAAGCTTGTCGGCGGACTTTACGGTGTGAAAATAGGGAAATATTTTTGCGGTGAGTCAATGTTCAGTTTAAAGAAAAATGCTTCCAAATTTGCTTTTATAGAGCTTGCAACGTTTTTATTCGAGAAAGAAGGTTTGGATTTTATTGACTGTCAGGTATATTCCCTACACTTAAGCAGGTTCGGAGCTGTTCATATACCGAGGTCGGATTTTCTTAAGCTTTTAAAACAGGCTGTTAATGGATAATGCGATTTAATGAAAAATTAATTTATCCCAATTAAGCTTTGAATCTTGAACTTGTATTATGTCTTTTAAAGGAGTGTATATGGAAGAGATAAAATATATTGTTGTTGTTCAATGTGATATTGTAAAAGAAAGGTGTTCAGGGTATTATTGCGAGTATGCTTTTACCAATAGAGCAGGCTCTTTTGATATTTACAAGGAAAACGACAATTTGAGGTTTCTTCCCATAACATGCGGAGGATGCTGCGGCAGAGGTGTTCACAGAAAGTTAACCAACTTGCTGAGACAAATTAAAAAAAGAGAAAATATTAAAAAAGATTCAATTATTGTGCATTTTTCGTCATGTATATCGTTTGAGTCATTTCACGGTCCGCCGTGCCCTCATAAAGAGTATTTGGAAACCCTTGTTCATAAAAAGCTCGGCATGAAAATTATACACGGAACGAGAATTAACGAATTAACTGAAAAAAGAAGAGAGCAGGGTGTTTATCAAAAAAGAACCTGTTAAATCCAACAAATCCAACTTGATATTTCGTTAAGTGTTTACAATTTTAATAAAGTTTGATATTGAAAAATATGAGCAGAATTATTTTTCCTTTGGATTTTTCAAATGTTTCGGAAGCGGAATATTTCATTGATATTCTCAAAGAGCATGTTGCAATGTTTAAAATCGGTTTGGAGCTTTTCTACAAAGCAGGACCCAACTGGGTAAAAAATATTGTCAAAGAAAAAAATATCAAACTGTTTCTTGACGTAAAACTTCACGATATTCCCAACACTGTTCTCGGTGCTGTTCGGAATCTTCTTGATATTAATCCCGAATTCATAACAGTGCATCTTGACGAAGCAAAACAATTCAGAGAAATTGTTTATAAAAAAAGTAAGTTTGAAGGTTTTCTGTGTGTTTCGTTTCTCACTTCCTTAAATGATGCCGATTTGCATAATCTTTATGTTGACAAAAGCATAACAGTTTCAGATTATGTTTTGAAAAAAGCGGAGTTATCCGTTGAAGCTGGGTGCAAAGGATTGGTTTGTTCCGCTTCTGAAGCGGGTAGAGTTAAAGCCGAATACGGAGATGAATTGGTTGTTGTCACTCCGGGTATCAGGCTCCAAGAGGGGAATGTAACCGGTGACGACCAGAAAAGAATAGTAACGCCTTATGAAGCTGTTTTAAACGGCAGTGATTTTCTCGTAATTGGAAGACCTATAAGGAGAGCGAAAAATCCCGTTGAAGTGTGCGAGAAAATTAACATTGAGGTTAACAGAGCTTTGTCTTTATTTTAAATTTGAAAATATTTGTTATTATTTCTTCTGTTTTTGCATGATTATTGTTTTTTATTGCATCTAATATGTCGGATTTTAAAAGTGTGTAAAAAAGTTCTTTGTTTTCAGATTGTTGTCTGTTTAACGAAAGTTGTTTTTCCCTGATTTCTTTCATAATTTCAAGAAGTTTGTGATATTCATCGCCGTATTTTCGCTCAAGTTCTTCTCTAATGGTTTTGGATAATGCAGGGCTTATTCCGTTTGTGGATACCGTAAGCTTCAGGTTGCCTCTGTCAACAGTTGCTGAAACTGAAAAATCGCATAATTGAGGATGAGTTACTATGTTGACAAGTGCATGTTCCTGTTTTGCATGTTCGAAAATTTTAAGGTTAAGCTCCTTGTTATCGGTGCAAATAAAGACAATGAAAGCTCCTTTTAAATATTCGGGTTTATAGGAGTCTTGGATTAATTCCACATTTTTTTCATTTAATTCCAGAATTTTTTTGGAAAATTTTTTACTTACGACTTTTATCAGAGGGTTGTATTTTATGAGATTAAGGACTTTACGCTCACCTACTTTGCCTCCGCCGACTATTACGCAGAGTTTATTCTCAATGTTTAGATTTACAGGAAAAAGATTCATTAAAACAGTCCTTGAAAAAATATTTTTCAGGTTATATAAAAAATATAAAAGGTAAAGTCAATTTTTTTCCATTATTTGATTTAAGTCAATTCTTTATAATGTTTTTTGCTGTATCAAGAGATATGTTAAACAGAATAACAATGAAAAAGGAGGATAAAATGTTTTGTTTTCAATGTGAACAAACTGCAAAAAATCAAGGATGTGAAAAAGTAGGAGTATGTGGTAAAAAACCTGATGTGGCAGCTTTGCAAGATTTGCTTGTGCATGTTTTAAAAGGATTGTCATGTGTAGCTGTTGAAGGAAGAAAAGTGGGAATTAACGAAAAAGATGTTAATGTTTTTATTTGCGAAGCATTGTTTTCAACATTGACCAACGTTGATTTTGATGCTGACAGATTTATCGCTCTGATTAACAGGGCTGTTGAGTTAAGAGAAGCTTTGAAAGAAAAAGTAAAAGCCAAAGGCGGAAATGTGGATGAAAATATTGATGCAGTATCAATCAAGCCTTCTGGTTCCAAAGACGACTATGTTAAAGAGGGAGAAAAATACGGGATTTTATCCGACCCTGAGCTTGGCAAAGACATTCTATCTCTCAGAGAGACTCTTATTTACGGATTAAAAGGTGTTTGCGCCTATGCTGACCATGCACAGATACTCGGACATGAAGATGACAGAATTTATGCTTTTGTTGAAGAAGCTCTTTGCAAAACTCTCGATAAGACACTTTCAATTGACGATTATCTCGGACTTGTTTTGAAATGCGGTGAAATCAATTTAATTACAATGGAAAAGCTTGATGCTGCCAATACAGGCACTTACGGACATCCGGTTCCTACAAAAGTTCCTCTCGGACACAAAAAAGGGAAAGCAATACTTGTTTCGGGGCACGATTTAAAAGATATGGAGCTTATTTTGAAACAAACTGAAGGCAAAGGGATTTACGTGTATACACACGGTGAAATGCTTCCTTGTCACGGTTATCCTGAACTGAAAAAGTATGAGCATTTTTACGGACATTACGGAACCGCATGGCAGAATCAGAGAAGAGAGTTTGCAGAGTTCCCCGGTGCAATTATAATGACCACTAACTGTATTCAGGAGCCAAAAGACACTTATAAAGACAATATTTTTACCACAGGACTTGTTGGATGGCCTGGAGTTACACATATTTCTGATAAAGATTTTACTCCTGCAATTAACAGAGCTCTTGAACTGCCGGGTTTTGAGGAAGATTTTGAAGGTAAAACCGTGATTACTGGTTTTGCAAGAAATGCTGTTCTCGGTGTTGCTGACAAAGTTATAGAAGCTGTTAAAAACAAAGCCATAAGACATTTTTTTCTTGTAGGCGGCTGTGACGGTGCAAGACCTGCAAGAAACTACTATACTGAAATTGTGGAAAAAATTCCTCAGGATTGTATTGTGCTGACCCTTGGTTGCGGCAAATTCAAGTTTTTTGACAAAGACCTCGGTGACATAGGCGGTATTCCGAGACTTCTCGATGTTGGACAGTGTAATGACGCTTATTCCGCCATTCAAATAGCTGTTGCTCTTGCAAATGCTTTTGAGTGCGGTGTAAATGATTTGCCCCTGTCATTGATTATATCTTGGTATGAGCAGAAAGCGGTTGCTATTCTTTTAACTCTGCTCTATCTCGGAATTAAAGATATAAGGCTCGGACCAACGCTTCCAGCTTTTATATCGGAAAATGTTTTAAATGTTTTGGTTGAAAAATTTGACATAAAACCTGTTTCAACCCCTGATGAAGACCTGAAAGCAATTTTAGGCTAACTCATTAATTCCCTCTCTCCAAAAGAGGAGCAATTATGCTCCTCTTTTTTTGTTTTTTGACTCTACTTATTTCAAGCTTCAAAAGTTGAAGAATCGTTTAATAATCAAATAGTGAAAAATGTCATACATGCCGAAGTGGCGGAATTGGCAGACGTGCAGGATTCAGGATCCTGTGGGAGTATTCCCGTAGGGGTTCAAGTCCCCTCTTCGGCATTTTTTAATATTTTCTTTTACCTGTCCTTTCCAAAGTATTAAATCGATGTTACAGTTACTGTCCAAATTTTTTCCGTTTTTTTTGTTTAAAAATTTATTTTTTGAGAAAC
Source organism: uncultured bacterium (assembly GCA_964559045.1). GTDB lineage: Bacteria > DYJV01 > DYJV01 > DYJV01 > DYJV01 > CAZLFW01. The sequence continues at coordinate 390 of CAZLFW010000061.1, read as the reverse complement.
AGGGAAGATTTTATATAAAAAGAAAAAATTTTCAAGTGATATTCGTTGCAAAAGAGAGTTATAAAGAATTCGCAAACGAAACCGGTAAATCATATTATTGCAATTCCGCGAGAGAAAAAAACATAATTATCCGTTATATTCGACAGGTATGATTTTAAAAACATTTTTTAATGTAATTTTGTAAAAACTTAAATTAAAATCGTTTAATAAAAATTTGGTCTGAAAAATAGTATGATTCCATAAAATTGTTTTATTGACATATATAGAAATTTTTTGTATACAAAATATTATTTAATAATCCAAAAAATTTAAGGAGGGGAAAATGGGGTATAGCAGTTACGAAGAAGCTTATAAACTTTCCATTGAAAATCCCGAGAAATTTTGGGGAGA
>CAZLFW010000060.1:0-17158 GCA_964559045.1 uncultured bacterium | reverse complement strand
TTTGTAAATCCTACACAGTTCGGTCCCAATGAAGACCTTGACAAATATCCGAGAGATTTTAAAGGTGACGAAGCCAAGTGCAAAAGTATTGGCGTGGATATTATTTTTTATCCCACTCCTGAAAATATGTATCCTGAAATGTATCAAACTTATGTGGATGTTTTAAATGTTACTCAAAATCTTTGCGGTGCTTCGAGACCTACCCATTTCAGAGGTGTAACCACTGTTGTTGCCAAATTATTCAACATAACTCTTCCTGATTATGCTTTTTTCGGTGAAAAAGATTTTCAGCAGCTTATTGTTATTAAAAGAATGGTAACTGACCTGAATTTTCCAGTTAAGATAATAGGCTGCCCCATTGTAAGGGAAAATGACGGACTTGCAATGAGTTCAAGGAACAAGTATTTAACTGAAGAGGAAAGAAAACAGGCATTGTGTCTTTCAAAAGCGGGGAAAAAGGTGTTGTCTCTGTTTCAACAAGGGGAAAAGAATTGCAATGTTTTAATAAAAGAGGCAGAAAAACTCATTTCAAAAGAACCGCTTGCAAAAATAGATTACCTGAAAATCGTGGATATTAATACCATGCAGGATATTGATGTGGCGGATAAAAATTCGCTTTTTGCCATTGCGGTAAAAATAGGAAAAACAAGGTTAATAGACAATGTAAAACTAATTGCGGAGGATTAGCCAATGTTCAGAATAATGCTGAAATCCAAAATTCACAGGGCAACTGTTACTGGAGCAGATCTTCAATACGAAGGAAGTATTACAATAGACAAGGACTTGCTTGATGCTTCCAATATTTCCTTGTATGAACAAGTTCAAATTTACAATATAACCAATGGAGAACGTTTTGAAACTTATGTTATAGAAGGAGAAAGAGGCTCAGGTGAAATATGCCTAAACGGTGCAGCGGCAAGATTAGTGCAAAAAGGAGATCTTGTTATAATCGCTTCATACATATTATTACCTGAAGAAGACGTTAAAACATACAAACCCACTTATGTTTTTGTTGATGAAAACAATAAACAGGTGAACTGATTTTTTACAAATTAAAGATATATTATTAAAAAGCCTCTCAATTTGAGAGGCTTTTTAATAAATCACTATTTAATTATTTATTCATAACATATTCGTGTATAGCCTGAGCAGCTTTCTTACCTGCCCCCATTGCAAGTATAACAGTTGCAGCACCTGTAACCGCATCACCGCCTGCATAAACACTTTCTTTGGAGGTTTTGCCTGTTTCTTCGTCTGCTGTAATGGTCCCTCTCTTGCTCACATCAAGTCCGTCAGTGGTATTGGGGATAAGAGGGTTAGGCGAAGTGCCCACAGAAATAATTGCAGTATCCATATCTATTATAAAATTGGAGCCTTCTATGGGTATAGGTCTTCTTCTTCCTGAGGCGTCAGGCTCTCCAAGCTCCATTTGAATAAGCTCCACCTGCTTTAACCAGCCGTTTTCATCACCGATAAATCTAACTGGGCTGCATAAAAGTTTAAGCTGAACTCCTTCTTCCTCAGCGTGATGAATCTCTTCTTTTCTGGCAGGCATTTCTTCTTTTGACCTTCTGTAAACAATGTATACGTTATCAGCACCGAATCTCAATGCTGTTCTTGCAGCATCCATTGCAACGTTTCCCGCACCGAAAACTCCAACATTTTTACCTTTTACTATGGGAGTGTCATATTCCGGAAAATTGTAAGCTTTCATAAGATTTGACCTTGTTAAAAATTCATTGGCGGAATATACTCCGTTTAAATTCTCTCCCGGAATATTTAAAAATACAGGAAGCCCCGCACCTGTTCCGAGGAAAACAGCATCAAACTCTTCCAACAGTTCGTCAACAGTATCAAGTTTACCCACAACACTGTTAACTTCCACTTTAACTCCCAGTTTTTCAAGATAATTAACCTCAGCTTTAACTATCTCTTTAGGAAGCCTGAACTCGGGGATACCGTATATAAGAACTCCGCCCGGCTCATGCAATGCTTCAAAGACAGTTACATCGTGACCGAGTAAAATCAAATCCCCAGCACAAGTTAATCCTGCAGGACCCGAACCTACAACAGCTATCTTCTTACCTGTTTTAGCAGGCAGCTCAGGTAGTTTCAACTCGCCCTGCTCTCTCTCGTAATCAGCAACAAATCTTTCAAGTCTTCCAATGGCAACGGATTCGCCTTTTTTAGCAAGAATACATTTTGACTCGCACTGATTTTCCTGAGGGCAAACTCTGCCGCAAACAGCGGGCAAGCCGTTAGTTTCTTTAATTTTCCATGAAGCTTCAAGAAATTTTCCTTCACAAATTAACTTTATAAATTCGGGGATTTTAACATTAACCGGACATCCGTCAACACATGCCGGCTTTTTACACTGCAAACATCTGCTTGCTTCCTGCTGTGCAAGCTCTATTGTATATCCTAAAGGAACTTCTTTGAAATTTCTGGCTCTTTCTTTAGGGTCTTGTTCAAGCATGGGTGTTCTCGGAACCTTATTGCCCAATTTCATTTTAACTTCAGACATTTAAGAAATCCTCCTTTTGAAATTTTAACTGCAAGTGCAGTTGGCACCGCAAGAATTTAAAAACTGTTCATAAGACTGTCTTTCCTGCTCTTTGTATAATGCCATTCTCTGCATTAATTCGTCGAAATCAACTTTATGACCGTTAAATTCGGGACCGTCAACGCAAACAAACTTAGTTTTGCCGCCCACTGTAACTCTGCAAGCTCCGCACATGCCTGTCGCGTCAACCATAATGGGGTTTAAGCTCACAAGAGTGGTAACTCCGAAAGGTTCCGTGGTTTTACATAGAAATTTCATCATAATTGTAGGACCTATTGCAATAACAAGGTCTATTGACTTGTCTTTTTCAAGCAATTCTTTGAGAGGCTCCGTAACAAAACCTTTTCTGCCGTAACTTCCGTCATCGGTGCAAACAATAAGCTCATTGCTGAGAAGTTTCAGCTTGTCTTCCCAAAAAAGAAGCTCTTTTGTCCTTGCACCTATAATGGTTATTAACTCTCTGCCCTCTTCTTTTATACCCATGGCAATGTGATGAATGGGAGCTACACCTACTCCTCCCCCAACACAAACGATTTTTTTGGCACCTTCAAAATGTGTTGGCTTGCCGAGAGGTCCCACAAAATCTTTTATATAATCACCCTGATTCATCCTTCCCAATTGAGCGGTGGTTTTCCCCACTTCTTGGAAAACAATGGTAACAGTTCCTTTTTCAGGGTCTCTGTCTGCAACTGTCAAAGGAACTCTTTCTCCTTTATCGTCAATTCTTACAACGATAAACTGACCCGATTTGGCTTTTTTCGCTATTTTCGGAGCATCAATTACAAACATTGTAACTCGAGGATTCTCAGAAAATACTTCTTTTTCAAGTATTTTAAACAATTTTCCTCTCCTTTCATCTGAATTTGAGCCACAGTATACAAAATTTTTTATTTTTGTCAAGTAAAATATTTCCCATACTATATAAATTTTTATACATGTTTACTCGAATTTATACACTTAAAACATAGCGGGAATTACATTAAACAGGTGAGTTTCGGACTTGCTATCCTATTTTCAAGCAAAACTTAATATTGTTTTAATTTTCTTTTACAATACAAACTAACGTTAAATAATTTTTCATTGAAAAATGCACTAAAGGATAAGGCATCATTTTACTAAAAAACCGAACAGTTTTTTTAACAAAGCATTATTATAATCTTTGACTCCTATGAAATCGAGGAATTTCTGCTTTCTAAGGGCAATAACCGTTTCACCGCTGCTTTTTAAAACATCCGGCGGAAGTTTGTTTTTCAATATGTCCGCCTTCCTTTTGTATCCCGTGTCCATTGCTATTGTATTCAAATCAACAAGATACACATCTTCTTTGTCAATTTTATCCGATTTGAACATATCCCTGTGATAAACGAAGATATTTTTCCATTCAATACTGCTTGTTCTGTAAAAATCACCTATAAATTCCCTGCTGATACAGGAATAATCAACTTTTGCCATACTAAAAATCTCTTTCAAAATCTTTCTTCCCGAATAAAGAGGGTCGTTAATTGTAAAAAAAGTGTCACTGTCATCTCTGATAAATAAAAGCATTCTGTTAACAAAATATTTAAAAACAGTATCGTTAACCTCTCCCACTTCTTCAGTAAGGTATCTGTCCGCTTCTTCTTTCTCCTTGCTGTAACTCATTAAAAAGGGGTCGGAAAAATTTATGTAATACAGCCTTCTCACAATTTCCGCCCTTGGGCTGAATTCTTTATTTGTGGTTCCTATAAAACAGGGATGCGGATTCACAAGCTTATTGGTTGCACTTTTTATAAGCATCTGTCCGGTATTCGAATCAAAAAGCTTCTGCTCCACTTCATCAACAAGCAGAGGAAAAATATTTTCGGTTTCAAGCATATCTGCAATTACTCTTTGCCCTCTCACGTCTATTTCCTGATAATTGTAAACTTCGTAATTGTTCCCGAGCATCTTGTTTATAAAAAAAAGCAATTTTGATTTACCGGTATTTGCTTGCCCTCCCATAATCATCATAAGAGGAATTTCAGCAAGTTTCTCCTTGCCGTGAAGCTCCGCTGTTTTCCTCCTCATAAGCCATACAAAAGAAGACATTAAAGAAAAGAGAATTGCCTCTGTCACTTTTTTCTCATTCGACTTTTCTTTATTAACGGTAAAAAGGGAGTAACTTTTAATAAAAGCCCTTAATTTTTTTGCCTGATTAATAACTTCCTCCATAACGGGAATTTTTTCTGCAAAAGGAGCTAATCTGTCACCGTCCTGTTCAAAAATATTATAATTTTTAAACACAAAATACCGTCGTTTTCTAATATAATCTTCGCTTTTTTCCGAGGTTTTCACAACAGAAACCTTAATAACATCAGACATTTTTTTTATATCATTTTTAGGTTTGAAAACTATCTTTTTGTTTCGGCTTTTAGTTATTTTTGTAAGTAGTTCATTGGTTGTTTTAATCTCTTCCTCTATTTCAAAAATTTTTTCTATCTCCTCTTCAGCTTTGTTTAAAACCGCCGCAGGCTCCGATATTTTATCCCCGGCTTCAATACATTTTTCAAGAGCAATTTCCTGCTTGTCTTTCGGAGTAAGAATAATGCCGGTATCAATGCTCAAATCGGATATGTTTTCCGCAATAACAACACTGTGAGAAATCTTTTCAGCCTGAAGATTTTCAGCTTCAATAACACTGTCATTTATATTTTTGGCTTGGACATTGGCAGATGATATTAAACTGGAGTTAATTTCTTCAGCAGCAAGTTCCTGACAATTTATAAATGAATCTTTTATCTTTTTCTTAACTGTTGGGGAAAGAATATCTTTTGATTTTTTAAGTAAAAAGTCAATTCTTTGTTGATACAACGAGATATAAGGCTCAAAATCAAAAACAAGCAGCTCTTCGAATTGATTTGATTCAAATGCTGATAGTGTAAAATTTGCGGAGCCAACTGCAACTCTAATATTATTTTCGCCTGATGCAAAGTATATTTTGGAATGAAGCCTGAAATCTTCTGAAATGTATCTGAATTTTATTTCATTGTTAAGAATTTTGCGAGCTATTTTAAAATCTTTGATTTCTTTCAATAGCTCCTCCATTTCTTTTACATTAAACGAAAGAAATCTTGATATATTTTCTTCTTCTCCCAGTATAATAGTAGCCTTTTCAAAATCTTTTATGTTTTCAAAAAAAAATTTATAAGAAGAAACATAACTCACAATAAAAATTTCATTGTATTTGTCAGGTGGAAAAATTGAAAGGAAGTTCAAATTTTTAACTTTGTCACCGTTAATAATGACATTTAAAAAATCTTTATCAAACGAATCGAAAAATCCCAATACAACTCCTTTATTAATTTTCTTATTTTTTTAATAACAAATTTTTAACGGTAGTGCAAGGAAGATAAAAACATAAAAAAAGTGCCTAAAAAAAGCAAAATTTGAGAAAATCGTGGTGATAAAGACGGATTTGAGATATAAGTTTTAGTTTGAATCCTACAATTGATTTTAAAACCGCTAAATCCCAATTAAATCTGAATATCGAAATAGGAAATTCGAAACAAAACTTCAAAACAATGAAAAATTTTTAATGAAATAGTGAAAATAAAATCCCCATTTCATTTTAAAAACTGTTTAAATTTTGATCTTTCAAGATTTTCTATAACATTGCAAGTTATGTATCCTGTTACGGTTCCTGTAAAAAGTGAAGTGATGAGTATGTAAGGCAGTGCAAAAAATACAGTTTTGTCATTTATAATAAACATATACACCACAACTGTTTGGGACATGAGATGAACCGCTGCTCCTGCAACAGACAACCCAACGGGAGAAATGTTTTCTTTGAAACTCCGTTTAAGTGCATACATTGCAATTCCTGACAATAATCCTCCTGTGAGAGAAAGGAAAAAAGACGGAGTGAAAAACGATGCTGTTATTAATGCTCCGGCAGCAATCCTGAATAAAATGAATTTTATTAAAAAACCGAAGTTAAAATAATATATTACAACTACCGTAATAATATTTGCAAACCCGAGTTTCAACCAAGGTAGAGGTCTGGGTATAAGACCTTCAACAAGATAAAGAAGTGACGCAATTGCAACAAGAACAAAAAGAATATGTTTTTCAGCGGAAATATTAATGTTTTTTCCCGACAATGCTGATAATCATCCTGTTAAAATCAAATATTTTGTCAATCACCGCATTAACCGACTCAGGTGAAACTTGTTTCAGTTTTTTTATATCATATTCCCATGAAGGAAAAGGTTTACCGAGAAAGAGCCCTTGAGAAATCGCTGATGCAATATTATTAACCGACTGCAATGAAATTAGCATGGAGCCTGAAATATAGTTTTTGGCGAGTTTTAACTTTGCTTTGTCAATGCCTTGTTTTTTAAGGTTTTTTAAAATTTTTATTATGCTTTTTATTGCTTCGTCAGCTTTTGAATTTTCCGTTTGCAGCCCTATTAGAAAAAAACCGCCGTTAACCAGTGAGTAGTTTGTGCTGAAAACTGAATATGCGAGCCCTTTTTCTTTTCTGATTTTTTCCGCAAGAATGGAGGTGAGATTGCCTCCCAATATAAAGCTCAAAAGTTTAATAGGATAGTAGTTTTCCGATTTTAAACCGAATGAGGGGAAGAGTATGTAGATATACGATTGTTTAAGATTTTTTTCTTTGAAAACCGTTTTGCTCTTATTGGTGAATTTGGGAGATTTTTCTTTTAAAACAAAAGATTTATTCGTTTTTTGAAAATTTTTTTTAATAAAATCTTTTATTTGTTTTTCTTTAAAATTGCCTGCAAATGTAATAATCATGTTTTCAGGCACAAAATATTTTTTAAAAAACGATTTAATATCTTTAAGAGAGATATTTTCAATATCACTCCTTTCACCGAAGGATGAGTGGGAATATTCGGTGTTTTTAATAAGGTTCACAGCGCCCTGATGAATTGCAACATAATCATTGTTGTTTTGATAAGAGGTTATTAATGCAACTGTTTTTTCTTTAACAGAAGAAAACTCTTTTTTGTCAAAAGATGGTGCGGTTAAAATTTCTTTTAAAATGTTCAGAGCTGTTTTCCGCTCTTTTTTAATGAATTTTATTGTTAAAAAAATAAAATCTTTGCTGCATCCCGTGTAAAGCTCTGTCCCCGTTTCATCAAGCAGGTTTAAAAGAGAGTCTGTGGAAAAATTATTAGTGCCTCCGCTTTTAAGCAGCTTTGAAAGAATATAAGCTGTGCCGTATTTTCCTTTTTCGTCAAAAATACTTCCTGCTCTTACAAGAACATTAATAGCACCTATGTTTGAATCAGGGGTTTCGTAAATGAAAAATTTCAATCCGTTTTCAGTGCCGCTAATGTTGGAAGAATATAAATTGGCGGCACAAAAGATTAAAATAAAAGCAAGTAGTCTACAAAACGTTTTTTGCATTAAGAATCTCCTTGTTTTCTTTTATTTGTAAAGAGTAAATTTTTCTGATTTCCTTTAAAAAGTGTCTTATTTCATCTGAAGCATAATCGGGATAAGTCCACGGAAGTGTATTGAAACGCTTGTTTTGAAAAAGCAGCGTTAAATCCGCAAAAATTCCTTTGCGAAGATAAATTCTGTGAGTGTAATTTTTTGTTGTAAATAAAATAAAATTTTCAAGTGAGAGGTAACCGGGGTCAATATTAAGGGTCCTTTTACCTTTTTCTGAAAAACTGTTTTCAATTTCATTTGTTAAAATTTTTGTTTTTTCTATTCCGTCTCTTTTGTAAAGGGTTTTAATAACAAAAAATTTTCTGTATAAATTTTCTCCGAATTCCTCTTCGTAATATTCCGTATGGTCAAATTTGAATCTATGAGATGAAGTCTCTATTTCACCGAAAATATCATTTATCTTTTCCGCTGCTTTTGAAAACAGCTCGTCCTTGTTGGTAAAAACGCTGAAAATAAGCTTTACGGGCAAAGGCTCTGTTATTTTTCCCATACTCTATTTTCCTACAATTTTTTTTAATTGTCAACAGATTTCGGAAGTTTGATTCTGAAAAAAGTTTTGTTATCTTTTCTGAAATATTCCATTGTTCCTTTGTGCGCTGAAATTGTTTTATGAGATATTGAAAGTCCCAAACCGGTTCCGTGAGGTTTTGTGGTGAAAAACGGGGTAAACAGGGCAGACTCGTCTTTTACTCCCAATCCGTTGTCTATAAAGTCAATTTGCCAAAGATTGTGGGAAATATCAAGCATTATTGTAATTTGAGGAGATTTTGGCTTCCTCTCTTTTAACTCTTCAATTGCATTGTTAATAAGATTAAGAAAAGCCTGTTTTAATTTGTCTCTGTCCGCATGTATATTACACTTTGCAAATTCTCCGCATAAAAACTCCACTTGAATCCTTGCTTTTAAAGCTTTTTCAGCAGTGTCTCCAATGAGCTCTTCAATAAGGTCTTTTATTGAAAATACGGTTTTGTTAAGCTTGTAATCCCCCCCCATTTGAAGAAAATCGTTGGCAATGTTTGTTAGCCTTGTTATTTCGTATTTTACTCCTGCAATGATTTTATCCGTTGTTTCATTGAGCAGGTTATCTTTTTTCAAAATGTTTTCCAATAATGTTATTTTCAGTTGCATTGCATTTAACGGGTTTTTTATTTCATGGGTTATTTCCGATGAAATTTTTCCGAGAAAAGAGAGTTTTTCCGCCTTGTCCAATTCTTTTTTCAATGATATTATCTTTGTAATATCTTCTATAATGCACAACTTTTTATTTTCAACCTCTTCCTGCCTTATCCTGAAGAAACAGTTGTTTATTTCTTTTGTAATTTCTTTCTGCTTTAAAGGGCAGAAACTGCATGGAGCATTATATCCGAATGCAAGGTCAAAACATTTGTAAATATCATTTTTGTTTTTGTTTGAAAACAGAATGTTAAAATTTTTATCAATGATGATAATAAGAAGATTTATTTTTCTGAAAATTTCATTAAAATAATAGTCTTTTTTGGAATATGCTCCTTTTAGCGATATTCTCTCCCCTATGGTTTCGGTAACTGTTGCAAGTAATTTAATAATATCTTCCGAACATTTAGGCTCTATTAAAACTATTATTTTTTTTAATATTTGATTGATTACCAAAGGAATGTAAATTGTTTTTGTCTTATTTTGCAGATGATTAAATTTAACAAGGCTGTTTTCAGTTTCAACAATAAAATTTTTTTTTGAAAAAAGTTTTTCAAATTCAAGTATATTTATCCTGTTAGTCTGTTTGAATGTTTTATCTTTGTTGTAAATTTGAATTTTTTTGTTTCCAATTGACAAGACAATTACATCTGAGGAGCAGGTTAATTCTTTGAAATGGCGAAGAATGAATTTTTCTGTTTCTTCAACTGAACAAAACGAAATAAAATCATTTATTAATTTTATGTTTATTCCCAAATTTTAATTCCTGTTTTTTTAAAAGTCTTGAAATATTCTCTCTATGTTTGTAAACAATAATGAATGAAACAGTGGTTGCCAAAAAAACAATGGAATCGTTGTAACTGCCGTAAATCCCGAAAATTTGCAGCAGTTTGATTATACCTGGCAGGCAAATAGCGGAGATAATTGAAGATAAAGAAACAAATTTCCATATAAAAAAAATAATAAAAAATATTATTGCATCTGTTAAAACTGCAATTGGCACAAGTGCGGTAAATACGCCTATGGAGGTGGCAACTCCTTTGCCGCCTTTGAATTTCAGATAAACAGGGAATGTATGGCCCATAAAAGCTGCTAATCCTGCAAAAAGAGGAAGTTGCTCGTGGATGCCGTATCTCATGGTAAAATATACAGGAAAATAACCTTTTAATATGTCCAATATAAGGACGACTATACCTGCAAAAGTTCCGCCTGTTCTTGCAACATTGGTTGCTCCTATATTGCCGCTGCCGTTTTTGCGTGGGTCTTGTTTGCCCAAAATCTTGGCAATTATAAGCCCGTTGGGAACGGAGCCAAGGAGATAAGAAGCAATAATAAACAAAATACTTAATAAAATAGTCATTTATTCTGCCTTTTTCAGCTCAATATAGAATATTTCTTTGTTTTCGGCAATAAAATTTTTTTCAAATTTAGTAAAAATGTCTTTGTAAAGCCATTTTTCCGTGAAACGTGTGTTTTCAAAAAGTTTAAGGTTTGCTGCTTCTTCAAGAATAATTTCCGCATATTCCCTATAATCCGTTGCAATGCAAATTTTTCCCGAATATTTCAGTTTTTGCCACATGATTTTGTAAAAATGCGGGTTAATGAGTCTTCTTTTTTTATGCCTTTTTTTAAACCAAGGGTCGGGGAAATTTATGATAAAATTATTCACCGTATTGTCATGTATAAAATATTCGGTGAAAATATCTCCTGCGCAATGTGCAACCAAAACATTGTTAAGGTCCGCTCTTTTAATCTTTTTCAATGTTTTGAAAATTCTTTTGAACTTGATTTCACAAGCAATAAACAGAGAATCTTTTTCTCTTTTTGCAATTTCAGTAACAAATTCTCCGTTTCCCGAGCCTATTTCTATCCATAAATTTTCGCTTTTGCAAAAAATGCCTTCAAAAAGGGAGAAATTGTGTTTGTTTATTAAAAAGCCTATATTTTTCATAAAAATAAGTGCAGGATAATTTATTTTAAATTAAACATAAAAAATTTGTTTAACGAGTTTAAAAAAATAAAAAAAGGTGCAGAAGACTCTGCACCTTTAAAATAAATTTGTAAAAAAGTAAATTGTTTTATGCAACCAAAGCTTCAATTTCCTCGGGGAGATTCTTTTTCATTTTTTCAAGAGCTCTTTTTTCTATTTGTCTGATTCTTTCCCTTGTAACGTTTAATTCGGAGCCTAACTCCTGTAATGTTTTGGGATTTTCGTTTAAATATCTTTCTTTGATTATGTATTGTTCCCTTTCATTTAAAGAAGCAATGGCTTTTTTAATCTCTTTTTTAAATATTTCTTCTTTCTCGTTGTCAATTGCCTCTTCTTCGGGAGACTGATATCCTGATTCCACAAGCGTAAGAAAAGAACTTCCGTCATCTTCTTTAATTTTGGAATCAAGCGACAGGTCTGTCTGCTCCATTCTGTTTTTTAGCTCTATGATTTTTTCTTCGGTTACGTTATACTCTTTTGCAAGCTGTTTCGTGTAAGTGCCATCTTCTTCCAAATCTTTGTCAATATTGGAAAATTTGTAAAAGAGCTTTTTCTGCAACTGAGTTGTGCCTATTTTAACCATGCTCCAGCTTCTCATTATATATTCGTGAATTTGAGCTCTAATCCACCAAACCGCATAAGAGATGAATTTTTTGCATCCTTTTTCAGGCTCAAAAAGTTTAACAGCTTTCATTAATCCGAGATTCCCTTCCTGTATAAGGTCTTTTAAAGGAAAACCGAATTTTTTGTATTCGTTTGCAACTTTAAGAACAAATCTCAAATTGCATAACACTAACCTTTGCGCCGCTTCTATGTCATTCTCTTTTTTAAATTTGTTTATAAGATGTTCTTCTTCTTCTGCGGTTAAAAGTGGGAACTTTTCTATTTTGGCAACGTAATTGTCAATGTCGTTTTTAACCATTGGCAATACAAAATTTCTTTTCATCTTCCCACCTCCTATATTTATTATCACTCTACCTTATCGAGTGCTAATAAATATATAGCGAGCTAATAATAAAAAGTCAAGTATTTTTTTCAAAAAAGTAAAGATGTGATTTCTTCAAGAGGTGATGTGTTTATAATGCGATTTTTGTTTAAAAGAGCTTTTCTGGCAACATTAATGCCGTATTTCACATAAGAAAAACTTTCCATATTGTGCGCATCAGGAGTTATGAAAAATTTTATATCCGATTCTCTTGCTTTTAAGCAGTTTTCCCAAGAAAAATCAAGCCTGTAAGGATGAGAGTTAATTTCAATATATTTTTTGTTTTCAGCTACTGCTTGCAAAAATTTTTCTATGTTTAATTTGTAAGCGTCTCTATAAAGCAAAAGTCTACCGGTTGGATGTCCTATAACGGTTGTATACGGATTTTCAACTGCTTTGACAATTCTTTCTGTCATCTCTTTTTCAGACAGATTAAATGAAGAGTGCACCGACGCAATTACAAAATCAAACGATTCGAGGATGCTGTCGTTGTAGTCAAGGTCTCCGTTTTTCAAAATATCCGACTCTATGCCTTTGAAAATTTTAAAAGGTTTATATTTTTCATTTAATATGTCTATCTCTTCGTGTTGTCGTTTTATATCGTCAGGAGAAAGTCCGTTGGCATAATATGCACTTTGGGAATGGTCGGATATTCCTACATAGCTGTATCCTCTGTTTATTAAAAATCTAACTATGTTTTCAATTGAATCTGCTCCGTCGCTGTATGTTGTATGAATGTGAAACAATCCTTGCAAATCGTTATAATTTATAAGAGCTCTGTAATTGTAGTTTTCATATTCATATTCTCTGCACTCGGGAGGGACAAAATTAATATTATTATGTTTAAAAATTTTTCTTTCGCTGTTAATCTCCTCTTCGGAATAGGGAGAATACGATTTTATGCTAAGTAAAAATTTTTTGCTTCCTGTTGTTTCAAATAAAATTTTATGAAAATTTCCTTTATTAGCCAAATGAAACATTAAGTTTACATTGTTTGTTTTGCAAATTATTTTTTTATCAGAGGAAAATTCTATTTTTCCCGTTGCCAACAGATAATTTTCAAATGCGTTCATATTTTTAATTTCAACTACAATCTCCAAAACATTGATTATTTCGCATTTTCTTCTTAATTCACCTGTGATTGCAGCTTTCCCGACAATTTTATCATTATACAGATTTTTTATAATTTTTTTTCCAAGCTCCTTTGCTTCGGGATAGTGGAGGATTTTTTCCCTTTGTTTAAATTTGAATATGCTATTCAAAATGTTTTCTTCGGTTTTTTTCCCAAAACCTTTTAACAATCTCAATCTATTTTCATTGCAGGCATATTCAAGCTCGCCTATTGTTTGTATTCCGAGTTTATCGGATAGCTCCCTTATCTTTTTGGCTCCCAAACCTTTTAAAGAAAGCATATCCTTTAAGCCTCCGGGAACTTTTTTTTCCAGCTCTTCAAGCAATGCGCACGAGTCTGTATTGTAAAGCTCTTCTATAACAGCTTCTATTGATTTGCCTATGCCTTTCACATTTGACAGTTTTTTTTCATTAATAAGTTTTTCAAAATGCTCCAATCTGAGTATAACCCTTGATGCATTTTCAAATGCTTTTATTTTAAAAGTGTTTTCCCCAGCAATTGTCATTAATTTTGCAATGAGGGAGAGAGTATCTGATATTTCTTTAACTTTCATTAAGAAAACCTTTTAATGCTTTGTAAACCTCTTCAGCATATATTCGGTAACCTTTTTCATTGGGATGAACATTATCAAGGAGAAGTTCTTTTTCGGAAAATTTATGTTTTGATATGTCTATAACTGGAATATCTGTTTCTTCAGCTAATAATTTCAACGAATGATAATAGGGTTTAGCCTGTTTTTCCAAAAACTTTTCACCTGGCAAATGAGGAATCATAATAAATTTTAAATTGTCTACACGGTTAAGCATATTCAAATAATATTCTCTGAATTTAGGAACCGAAATATTTGAAAAAGCATCGTTCAGGGCAAACTCGAAAATCGTTATATAAGGGTTGTGCTTTAAAACAGAGTATTCAAGCCTCTGAAATCCGTCTATAACAGTATCTCCCGGAATTCCGGAATTAACTATTTTGTAATTTTCCTTATTGATAAAGTCTCCCAGTATGTCCAGATAACCTCTGTTAACAAGATAACCGTATGTAAGGGAATTGCCGAATCCTACTATTGTTTTCATAATGTATGTAGTGGATTTTACACTTAAAATGATATTTGCAATGTTTTTAACTATTTGTTATAAAGGATTTTTCAAACTTAAAACATTAAACCTGTGTTAATTAACGTCCAACCTGATTCCTTTGCTTACCACTCTTTTTATTTCGGAGAAAAATCCGCTTAATTTATTGTAGTCCAATGTTGAAAAATAAAGCTTTGTCAGCCCGTTGTCAATAAAAGCGAGAAAATTCTTGCTGTCAATGGATAATCCTTCGGTTTTTAATATGTTTTTGTCAGTAATAAAAGATATGTAGTCAGGATACTCCTCAATAATAATATCAAGATTTTCAAGGTATGAAAAAGCTGTTTTGTGAGTATAGGGATAACTGAGCTCAATGTCCTCTTTTTTAACAAACACTTTCAAATTTTCCAATTCTGTCCAGTAAATTACCACTATTTCTTTACAATCTTCAAAAACAGAATCACTGATTTTGATTTTCATTGATACTCCTTTTTTGATAAATTAAACATGACCATTCATTTAAAAAAAATTCGTTTCTCAGGTTAAAGCTGTTAAAGTCAAACTCCTGTTTGAAATTTTCAAGCTCTTCTTTCAAAATCCCGGACAAAATAAGATAACCGTTATTTTTCACACTCTTTTTGAGAAAATCTTTTAATTGCAGCAAAATTGAGCTTATAATATTTGCAACAACAATGTCAAATGTGTTTTTACCTTTAACCGCTTCAAACGTGCCTGCAAAAAGATTGTAATCTGAAAAATTATTTTTTAAAAAGTTTTCTTTAGCCACTTTAACAGCTTCAATGTCATTGTCAAATGAAAATATATATCTTATTTTTAAATAATTTGCAACTATTGATAAAATTCCGCTTCCTGTGCCCACATCCAAGATTGAGTCGCATTTTTCAGTGCATTTCAAAAGGGCTTGAACCGCGAGTTTTGTAGTTTCGTGCTGTCCTGTTCCAAAAGCTGTTTGCGGGTCTATTTCAATTATTTTTACATTGCACCATGAAGGTTTGATCAAAATATTGTCAATTAAAACCGGTTTTAACGATTCTTTGTATTTGGTAAGGTAGCTTCCGTCTATTTTTTCAACAAACTTAACCTCTGTTTCAATCCTTAATTTTTTTAAAATTTCCCTTATTTTTTTAAGTTTGATATTTTTCAAATCATTGTCTTCAAGATAGATAAAATGCCTTTCAATGTTGTTTATTACGGAAGTTTCCATGCCCCCGATTTCTTCTTCCAATAAACATGCATTGAGAAGCTCTTCAGTTATTATATTGTTGTTTAGCTCAATTTCATATTTTAAAATCATTTTTTTCAACTTTCTTTATAATTTTCATTAAAAAGTAGTTAAGCTCGGCAACAGCTCTTTCGGTTTGCCAATTTTCTCTGTCTCCCACGGTATTACTGATTACTCTTATTTCGGAAAAGTTAAGATTAAACTTTTCCGCAAGAAAAGCTGCTGCATAACCTTCCATATTTTCAAGAAGCGGGTTGAATTTTTTCTGAAAAAAATTTTTTCTTTCAGGTGATGCAGTTACACAGTTAACAGTTAAAAAAGTGCCTGTTTTGTCAAAAGTAAAATTTTTATTTATATAATCGTTAAAATTATTAGAAATTGTAACTTTTTCAGGTGTTTTGAAGTATTCTGTCTTTTGGCTGAAACAAACTCCGAAATCTGAAAAAATTTCAGTGTCGCCCAAGCATATTTCAAGAAGCTCCGCATTGTCAAAAGCACCTGCTATACCTGCATTTATAAAAAAAATATTTTCCAAAAAATTTTTTTTATTCAAAATATAATTCTGCATGGCAAACATGGTGTTTACAACTCCCATGCCTGTTATGAGAAAATCAACGAATGCATGGTTTTTATAAGTTGAAATTAAATTTTTTATTTCTGAAAAAGTTGCAGATACAATTACAATCATTTTTTAACCGCCGAAAGATTTTATTAATAGAAATACATCTTTCATAAATGATGAAAAAAGAGTTTTAAACATATAAACAAAAAGCGGCATTGAAATCATCATAAATAAAAACCCCACAAATATCTTAACAGGAATACCCACTATCATAATATTAACCTGAGGTGCAAGCCGTGAAATAATTGCAAAAGCAAGGTCAACCACAAAAAGGGCGAATATCATGGGAGCACCTATTTTAACAGCTATAACGAATATCTCTCCCCCTGCTTTTATAAGCATTGAAATGAAGTTTGTCTTAAGGTAAAATCCCGCAAGAGGAATAAACTCGAAAGAATGAACACATGCTTTTATAAAAATATGATGCCCGTTTAAAAGCAGAAAAATCCAAAGGGCAAATATATTTTGCAAATGTGATATTTCCGAAACCTGCTCGTTTGTTATAGGGTCAAAAACATTTGCAATTGCAAGTCCCATTGAAAAACCTATTAATTGCCCTGCTGTCTGTATTGCTGAAAATATGAACGTTGCCATAAGTCCTATGATAATGCCTACGGTAACTTCAAGGATTATTAAAGTAAGGTAAGTGAGTATGTTTAGTTTGTTAATGTCAAAATTAATTTTTTTTACAAAAGGATATATGATTATGGTAATAAGAACACCGAGCCCTATTTTAACAAGATTGGGAATTATTCTGCTGTTGAAAACAGGACCGAAAAAGAGAATGGAAGATATTCTTGTAAAAACAAGAAAGAAGTTGAGAACCAAAAAAATGGGTAAATTGAATATATCAATCATTTTTTGATTTTACCGTGTTGTTAGTTCAAAGTTAAATTAGGATTTGTTATTCATTGTAATTAGTTATATTTAAAACTACT
>CAZLFW010000059.1:0-2531 GCA_964559045.1 uncultured bacterium | reverse complement strand
AAATAATTATTACTTTTTAAAATATATTGATTTTAATTTTCTCCATTAATATTGAAATTAAAACCTTAAACTTGTATCACTCTCAACTTGATAAAGTAGAATCACTTAAATCAAATGTGCTTTTTGAAAGTAAAACCTCATCAAACATATTCTTTAATTTATCAGGATTCAGAAGAATTTTGATGCCGAATAAAACAACTCCTGTTTCCTGACAAATCGAATAATCATCCTCGAAATTATCAAAATAACATAACATTGGTATTGCAAATTTTCCGAAAATTTCACTGACAGCAGCAATATTTTTTTTAAATTCCAAAATTTTACTTTCAAATATGGAATTTAAACCTTCAATGCCTGTTTTGCAATCTATGACAAAACGGATTGAACTATAGCTGACAACTATATCAATATCGGTTTTAAAAATATCGTCTGCTTTTTCCTTATTCCAACTCCAGTCTGTCCTAACCTGCTGCCATACAGAAGTTTGCAGTGTCTTCATAATAATATAAGCTGCAAACTCTTCAAACCAGAAACCGTCCTGAAAGTCATATCCGTCTTTGTTTTCTTTTCTCCATTTAAACAGCTCTTTTTTTGAAAAAAGCTTATGAATTATTTCTTCTTTCCATTTTTCGTAAATTTTTGACTTTTCGTTTAATTTTTTATTATCAAGATAGCCTTTTTTTAAGGTTAAATTCTTAGCTTTAAAATAATCCGATAAATTAAATGAATTAATTTCGGATATTTTTCGGTCATTAATATCAACAATATGTTGCCTGTCTTTTATTGTAACAATCACACCGTTATTTTTCAAAGCCCAGATACAGAGAAAAAAAAGCTGAAGTTTGGTGCCGGGAGTAACGTTTACAAATGTATCTTGTGTTTTCTCGGTAGGTTTGTAATTTAAAAGTTTATTACAATAAAAATCAACTTCAACAAGTTCCAATTTATTGTAAAATAAAACATTATCCAACCGTTTAGCAGTTTTCTTTAATTCTAAGGTATAAAAAACAGTTACATTTTCCGCACTCATAGAATTAATCGCATTAATTGTGGGTAAAATATTTTTTCCGAGAAATGTAACGATTCTGCGATTATTGCTTTTTATCCTAAAAGATTTTTCTTTTGTTGTGATTTTTAATTTTGATTTACGGTATTGAGGTTTTAAAAAATTAATGAAATTTTCTCTGTTAAATATTTTAATTTTACCTGAACTTTCACTGATAATTCTTTCCCTGACGCTGCTTTTTTGAGTAACAACATAAACTTCTTTATGAAAAAAATTGTTTTTGTAAATTATATCATCGGAAAATCTAATTAAGCTTCTTATTTCTTCCTTTGAATAATCTTTTATTTCTTTAAAAAAATATATGGTATTGTTAATGTTTGCCACAATATCAAAAACAACATCATCAATATGCACATTATACAACTTCTGAAAATCAAAAGGTATATGAATAACTTGCATAATTTGACTGCTTAATCCCGAATGTTTGTCCGAATAATGCCGTATTTTCAAATTGTTAAGAGAAAAAATTTTCATAATATCAATAGAATGGATGTTGTAATATATTCGTTTCTCTTTTCCTGAAAGTAAATTTTCATATAAACTTAATATGCTATTATCAGAGTATGCGAATTTGCCGTTTCGGAAGTATTCTATATCTAAATTACCAATGGTTTGGGCAATTTGATAATTTAATCCTCCGTTGATATTAAAGATAAATTCTTCAGCTTTCATTAGATCTTTTATTGTGGCAACAGGCACTTTCCTCGGTATTTTTATAATTTCGAAAACATCATCAATGTCGAACTCTTTTATCACAAAATTTTTTATTTTTTTAGCTTCTGGAAGTGTCATCTCTGTTGGCAAGAATATTATGCTGTCAAAAACATAGCCTGCTTTAATAAGGGAAACAAGCGGATTAATAATGGAAAAAAGTTGTGTGCCAATGTAAGATATGAATTTCATTATATGCCTCCTTTTAGAAAATATATCAGAAAATATACATTACTTCAACACTTTTTCCTATGTAAATGCTGTTTGCTTCACACCCTTTGCAAAGCTTGAATACAATCACACTGTCGTCTTCTTTTATTAATCGTTCTATCTCATTTAACAATTTTTTTAATTTGTAAGGCTCACATTTTACTGAAAAAACGGATTTTTGCAGTCTTATGCCCACACTTTCAAGAATTTTTGCTATTTTATTTCTGATTCTATCATCACCAATGTCATAAGAAATAAGATAAATCATCTTATAAACATAGCCTTATACGGTATTCCCATTTTTAACATTCTTCTTAATTTGTCACCCATTTCATCAAGGTATTCATAATATGAAATGTTTTTGCCTGAATATGACGAAACTGTTCTGAAGATTTGTTCAAATTGTCTGATGAAAACGGGAAGGCCGTCTGAAGTCAAATAAAATGCTTTCCTCCCTTTATAGTCTTTACTAACAAAATAGTCTTTAGTTAAAATTTTTTTGTGCATTATTGTAAGAACAAGTCTTTCAGAGATATGTCTTAGT
>CAZLFW010000058.1:0-4140 GCA_964559045.1 uncultured bacterium | reverse complement strand
AAATGGATAAACAAAAGCTTTTTAACATAGGATTTTTACTTGTTTCGTTGATTATAATTATAGTGCTGCTTCTTGCTCCCAAAGAGACAACACCTAAGTTGCCTTATGACAAAGCTCATAAAAAATTTTACAATATGAAGAAAAAAGAAGCTGAAAAATATTGTGATAAATGCCATAAAAAACTGTCAAAAAAACATCCGCCCAAATACAGGTGCCTTTTATGCCATAAAAAAGCTCGTAAATGAAGCAACGGAGAGGAATTAAATGAAAAAAGTTGTTATAATAGGAGCGGGAAGAGCCGGTTGTTCAATTGCAAAAAATTTACAGGAAAGTGATAAATTTCAAATAACTGCAATTACCGACATTAACATTGAAACAGCCATAGAGAGCAGCAAATTTATAGGAGGCACCGTATACACAGGAACAGACAACAATGAAGCTGTTAAATACGGTGAAATTGTAATTATCTCCACACCTGACGATTACATTGAATCAACTTGCAATGCTTTATCCGAAAAATCCTTTATTGAAAACAAATTTATTTTTCATCTAAGCGGTTCAAGACCATCTACCGTATTATCATCAGTGAGAAAACAAAATTGTTTTATAGGTTCGATTCATCCTCTTCAGTCAATGCCTTCGCCTGAAGCTGGTTATGAAAATTTGAAAAAAGCTTTTTTCTGCATAGAAGGCGATAAAGAGGCTGTTGAAATAGGTAAAATAATGGCATCTCAAATCAGTGGAAAATTTTTTACAATAGATACACGTAAAAAATCACTGTATCATGCTGCTGCGGTTTTTGCCTCCAATTTCATTAACACTGTTGTTTTTGCTTCTTTTTCTATTTTTAAGAATATAGGTGTTCCTGAAAAGGATATTCTTGAAATTATATCACCTCTTATAAAAGGCACTGTTAACAATATTGAGAAATTGGGTGTGGTAAACTCTCTTACTGGTCCTGTGGTGAGAGGAGATATAAAAACCGTGGAAGCACACATAAAAGGTTTTGAAGAATCTGACAATGACTTTTTGGAGTTATACAAAGCCCTAACCGAACATACAACAAACCTTGCTGTTTTGAACAGTAATGCACCTGATAAAGCAACAATTGAAAAATTAAAGGAAATTTTAAACAAATAGGAGGAATTTACATAAAATGCCTGAAATAAAAAGTTTTAAAGGAGTTTTTTTCAATCAGAAAAAAGTTAATATAGAGGAAGTTGTAACACCCCCATACGATGTTATTTCAAAAAGAATGCAGGAAGATTTTTACAATAAATCGGATTATAACATTGTAAGGCTTATATTCGGGAAAGAATATGACACAGATGATAACCGCAGCAACAAATATATTAGAGCAGCAGAATTTCTGAATCAATGGATTGCAGATGAAATTCTCATTTCAGACAATAATGAAGCAATATATTATCTTGAAGAAACATTCTTTGTAAACGGAGAAAAGAAAGTTAGAAAAGGCTTTATCTCTTTATCCAAGCTTGAAGATTTCAGCAAAGGTAACATTCTTCCTCATGAAAAAACAATGCACGGTCCCAAAGCTGACAGATTAAATCTTACCAAACATTGCAAATGCAATTTCAGTCAGATTTTCTCAGTATATTCTGATGAAGATTGCAGCACAATGAATATTTTTAAAAATGCTACAACTTTTTTGAACTTTGAATACAACGGCACAGAGTATAAACTCGCTAAAATAACAGATAAATCATTAATAGACAAATTAGCGGAACTAATGAAAGATAAAAAAATTTTCATTGCAGACGGGCATCACAGATACGAAACAGCACTGGCATATAAAAACTACAGAAGAGAGATTGAAAACAATCCCCCAAAGTCAATGCCTTACGATTATGTGATGATGTATTTTTCACCAATAGAGGAAAACGATCTTCTTATTCTTCCCACTCACAGGGGGGTTAAAAACGTGACAATAGACGAAAAAGCATTAATTGAAAATTTATCTGATTTTTTTCAAACGGAAAAATTTACAAAAAACAGCATTGACGAACTTTTGAAAAAAATGAAAAAACTGGAAAATAGCCATACTGTTTTTGGAGCTTACTTTGGTTCGGAAAATTTATACTTTTTGCAATTTAAAAATTCTCTAAAAGAAAACTTGGATGAATACGCATCTCTTGATGTTCAGATTTTACAAAGTTATATACTTGAAAAATTTCTTGGCATTTCACAGGAAGATTTGGACAACAAAACAAAAATAGAATATATTAAAGATATTGAATACGGCTTTGAGCTTATATCAAACAATGAATTGCAGGGAATATTTTTAATGAATCCCACAAAGATAAATCAGGTAAAAAACATTGCGCTATCAGGCAGAAAAATGCCCCAAAAATCAACTTACTTTTATCCAAAATTATTGACAGGACTGGTAATTTACAAAATTGAGTGAGCTGACATCATTAGGCCCTTTGCTTTTCACGCAGAGCAAAAAAGGTTACAGGCACAACATTGACTCTGTAATACTTGCAAATTTTGTATCCTGTAATTTAAAAGGGGAAGAGCATATTCTTGATGTGGGCAGCGGAGACGGTGTAATTTCCGTAATTTTGAAAAATTACCATCCTAATGCACAAATTACAGGAATAGAAATACAGCAAAATCTGTATAATCTATCCATAAAAAACTGCTTTCAAAACAATCTTGAAATAATTTTTTACAATAACGATTTTTTTGAGCACAAGTTTGAAAAAAATTCTTTTCACGTTATTTTAAGCAATCCTCCATACTATCCCCTGCAGTCAGGGAGAATATGCAAGTCAGAAGAAAAAACAGTTGCAAAGCACGAGATAACTTTTACATTGGATAAATTTTTAAAAAAATCAAAAAATCTCTTAACTCACAACGGTTCAATTTTTTTTATTTATCCAGCCACAAGATTTTTGTTTGCTTTTAATTCTATATATGAAAACAAGCTGTTTATAAAAAACATGAGATTTGTCCATAATACAGTTAATGAAAATTCTGTGTTGGTTCTTTTCAGACTCTCAAAGCAGAGACACAAATGCTGCGTTATAGATTCTCCTCTTGTTATTTATGAGGATAAATGTAAGAAAATTTATACTGAGGAACTGAAAAGATACCTTTTCTACAGTTAAATAAATTGGTTGAAAAATTTTTCATTTTAAAATATTATATATAAAACAACTTTTTAAAATAGGTTTCAAATGAAACTAAAAACAAAAATTTTACTTTTGAATTTCGCTATATTTGTCCTTTTGACAATTCTCCTTCTTACTGCTGAACATACCCTAAAAATAAAATTTGAAAATACTTTTAAAAAAGAAACTGAGAATCTCTTTTTTGTTATTGAAGATTTGCTTAACCAATACAATAACAAAGTGGAAAGAAGTTTAAATTCAGTTTTCTCAGATATAAACATTAAAATAAATTTTCAGTTGAAGATAGAAGATAAAATTAAAGAAGTAACAGAAAAATATTTAAATAGAGAAGATATTAAGCTTATTGCATATTTCAATCAGGATAATTCTTTATACAAATATTTTTCCGTTTCATCTCTTCCCAAAACAAAAGCTGAAAATTTATTAAAAGCAATTAAAACCTTAAACTCAGGAGAAAACAGGTTTATTAATATTCAAAATAGTATTTATTTAATAAGCAAAAGAAATATGTATATTAACTATAAAAGCGGCTCAATGGCAGTGGCTGTGCCTTATCCTTCTGACAGTTTTTTTAACGACATTCTCACAATGTGCAATGCAGGAATTTTTGCAACAATCTGGAGCAATAACAAATTGCTCGGAGGCAACTATCATTTATTTTATTCAGAAAAATACAGAGCAGTTCCTCCAACTACTTCAATTAGATTTATAAAAATAGAAAAAAACGAAAAATTCTTAGCATACTCTTTCCCCATACGAAACATAGCCCTCCTTGGGAAGGATTTTTCTCAACAGCCTGTGCTTGAAATTTTAAGAACAACAAGAGAGCTTGACGAGAATCTGCATACTCTTTTTAATTATACAATTTTTTCGATTTTAGGGATTTGCGTATTATTTACAATTATTATGTATTTAATAATAGTGGATATATTAAGACCTGTTAATAAACTTATGAATGTAACAAACATGATTATTCATAATA
>CAZLFW010000057.1:0-2867 GCA_964559045.1 uncultured bacterium | reverse complement strand
ACCTTTCAAACAAACCGAAAAAAAATGAATATAACTTAGACAATAACGGAATAATTGATTCACTTGCCGTTACCAAACAATTTGACACTAAGGAGTTGTTTAAATTATATACAAATTATTTAAAAAATAATGAAGAAAACGGAGCAATCTTTATTCAAACATTACAATTAACAATTCAAAAATATTTGAAATATTTCCTTGCAGGAAAGTTTTTAAAATCAAATTCTTTTTCCATAGATTTCAAAAATCAAAAAAATAAAAATTTCTATTATAAAATTTATAATTCTATTTTTTACAAATCGTGTCAACATTCAAAAGAGATTGTTTTACTGGTCACTTATAAAATGATTGATTTAGAGTATCTGTTTCATGGTTTTAATCTGTTTATGGAAAAAGCAGAATTATCAAAAGGAGCAATCTATTTAAAAATAGAAATAGAAATATTAAAAAAAAACTATTCCGAAGCTCTATACATTAGGGGTAATTATTTTCATAAAAAAAAATTCAACCAAAATCATTATCCGTTTATCAGACAGTATGCAAAAATTTTTAGAAAATTAAAAAAACCTCATAATTCTCTAAAAATCATAGATAATTGGTTAAAAAAATACCCTGATTCACCTGAATCTTTGCCGATTTGGGTTGATTTTTGCAACAATGCAATTTTATCCGGAAAAAAATATTGGGACATTGGAGAAAATGCTTTGAAAAAAGTCGAACAACTTTCAGAAGAAAAAGATATTGTAACTAAATTAAAAAAACAGTTTCTATTAAAAAAAATTTAATATTAATTTATCAACAGTTGATTGTTTTAAAAATTTTTATAATATTTGCGTTAATGGCATTAATATTGTATTAGATTAAAATAAATTTTTCAATAAAAAGGATAGTAAAAATGAAAAAAACATATTGTATTAATATTTCGCTCATGCCTTTTTTAATATTCTTCTTTTTTCTTTCTTTTAACTGTAGAGTATTTTCGGAAACAGTGAAAGATTTTTCGATTAAAAAAGCAATTAATTTAACTTTAAAACATAACAACGATATTCTTATTAAAAAAGAGAGTGTAAAAATTTCCAAAGGAGACATTAAGTTATCACAAAGTAAATTTGATACTGTTGTAAACCCTTCAATAAGTTACCAACATTCCGAAACTCCGGTCTCGGAATCCGCTCAATCACAAGTTAATACCTTAACGGCAGGAATTAATATCAGCAAACAATTTAGAACCGGAATAACAGGCACTTTCACTGCATCGACTATCAGAGCTGAAAACATAGCATCTTCTCAAGATCCTACCAATCAAAGCACAATAGGTTTTTCCATTAATGTCCCATTATTGGAAGGATTGGGTGTCGAGGCTGCCGCTTCAGACGAATTAGCATCAAAAAGCAACCTACTAACCACCAAATACAGCTTAACCAATACCGTATCCAAATCTATTTATCAGACAACTGTCTATTATTGGAATTATCTTTTGTCTGTTAAGAATCTTGCCGAATATAGAGAATCTCTCGCAAGAACAGAAACAATATTAAAACAAGTCAAAATATTAATTGAAAAAAATGCAAGGCCAAGAGCAGATATAGAACAAATTTTAGCTTCACTCGCAAATAAAAAGGCTACTGTCTCCAAAAGCGAACAAAGTGTTATTTCAAACAGAAACAGCTTGGCTTCTCTTTTAGGTTTGTCAACTGATAATTTTAAAATAGTCACTTTACCTTCCACGGATTTTCCTTCGATTAACAAAAACATTATTAAAAATATTATAAGCATTAAAGATAAATTAATTTCTGCATCTTTAAACAACCGATTTGATTATATTGCCTTGAAACAATCGGAAAGAACCACCCAAATCAATCTTATCGGCGCATTAGATAAGTTAAAAAATAATCTGGATTTAACGATGAATGTTTCTTATAAAAGGCTTGAACAAGAAAAAAACCTTGGCGCTATGATAGACTCGTTTTGGAAAGAAAGGCCCGGTTTCAACATTAATATGCTTTTAAACTATAAATGGCCGATAGAAAACAGTTATGCAAAAGGATTGGTCCAAAGGTATCAATCTTTGTTAAAACAAAATATTTACAACAGAGAACAATTAGGAAGAAATATATATTCCAATATACAGATTGCTGTTTCAGACCTTGAAAACAGTTATGACAATCTTGTAGAAAGTGAAAACTCCGTTGCGTATTATAAAAAAGCCATTTTAAACGAACGCAAAAAATACAGATTAGGAATGTCTACCATTATTGATGTAATAAACCTTGAAGACAGGTTGACAAATGCAAATATTAACAAAATATCCGCAAACTATAAACTTGCGGCAGCAATAGTTAAGTTGCAATACGAAACAGGCAAATTAATTGAAAAGAATAAAGATAATAATTTTACCTTTAAATTGGAAAATATTTTATCTGTCAATAATCTAATGAATTTTGAATAAAAATTAGTTAAAAGATATTAATTTGCATAATTAGGATTAAATAAACAGGGAGATAAATATGGCAAAACAAATTTTTAGAAAAGTTTCTCTTGAAAGGTTATCCTCTCCGGAGCAGCTTGATCTTATGTTGAAAATCACTTCACCTGCCGGATGGCTGTCATTGTTGACCATAGGGCTTTTACTGGTAATGGGAATATTGTGGGGAATATACGGAAGCATCCCTACAAAAGTCATAGGCAAAGGTATTTTAATAAAAAGTGGAGGAGTGTTCAGTGTAGATGCGCCTACTTCGGGCAAAATTACCGGCATTTATGCAAATGTGGACAGCATAATAGAAAAAGGACAGATAGTTGCAAGAATCGCTCAACCTAATATTTTGGATCAAATTAATGAAACCAAAGCAAAATTAAACGATATA
>CAZLFW010000056.1:0-5189 GCA_964559045.1 uncultured bacterium | reverse complement strand
AAGCAAAAATTTTTAACTTAAAATTATTTAAAAAGTAAATTATAAAATATAGATAATGCTCACTTATTCCCTAACATATTCATCGGAGCTTTTGTCGTGCCAATATATGAAATCGAAATGGTTTTTATTAAGTTCTTTTTTAATTGATTCGGCTTTTTCCCTGCATTGGTCGCAAATATCGTAATTTAACACAAAAGCGCATATTTTGTAATAATCTCCGCTTGATTCCATAATGTAGAAAGAGTTGCAATTGTTGCAGATAAAAAGATTCTCATTTTGATGCTCGGTAATTCCGCTTTCGTCGTAATACACGGTTCGTCTTGAGTTGATAATGTTTCTTCCTTTAATGTGTTTTTCCCTAAGCATATCCCTCATTTGCCATTTGCTCCACACGTCCTGAACCGTCTGCCTAATTCTTTTAAGTATTGATTCGTTTTCTTTTAATTTCTCCTCGTTGTAATCTGGTTCAACAACATTGGAATAATCAAGCCCTGCAAGTGCAAGTATAATGCCGGTATTAACGTAGGGAAGGGCTCCTTCCACGGAATAGCCCCCTTCCAGCACCGCAATGTCGGGCCTAAGCAGTTCGTTTAACTTGGCATAGCCTCTTGCGGTAAGATTCATGTTGGTGATGGGGTCGGTAAAATGATTGTCTTGACCTGCTGAATTAATTATAATGTCAGGTTTGAAATCTTCGAGTACCGGAAGCACGAGGTTTTCCATAACATATAAATAACCTTTGTCTGAAGTATTGGGTGGCATAGGAACATTTAAAGTATATCCGTAACCTTTCCCAATTCCAAGTTCGTTGGTGAAACCGCTTCCGGGATAGAGAGTCCTGCCATCCTGATGCAGTGAGATGAAAAGAACATCAGGTTCGTGATAGTATATATCTTGGGTCCCGTCTCCGTGGTGGCAGTCAGTGTCAATAACGGCTATTTTTTTAATATTGTGCTTTTTTCTTAATTCTTCAATCATAACCGCTTCAATGTTAATATTGCAAAATCCTCTGTTGCCGTGGACAATTCTTCTTGCATGATGCCCCGGAGGTCTAACAAGCGCAAATGCGGAATCCACCTTTTTCTCCATTACCAGTTTTGCTGCTTTTAAAGCTCCTCCTGCTGAAATTTTGTGAGAGATAGTTGCCTGAGAATTAACGTCAGGGACACAAACATGAGCCCTGCTTATTTGCAGGTTATCTGCAATAAGAGGTTTATACTCTTTTATACCGTCTATGTCGAAGAGTCCTTCCTCTTTTATTTGATCCTGCGTATAAAGAAGTCTTTCCTCACGTTCGGGATGAGAAGGTGAAATAGCCCAGTCAAAAGCGGGGAAAAAAATTATGCCAACGTTCCTTTTAACTTTAATCATGTTTGTCTCCCCTAAATTTAATAACTTAAAATCTTTATAAAAAAATAATGTTTAAAATCTTACAAAATATTTCTAAAAAACACAATAATAAACTTGCAATTTTTTTACTATCCTATTATAATATTAACATGCGGAGCATTGTTTCCAAACAACAGGAGGACCCTCTTAATGGAAGAATTTGACAAGGATTATGTTCACGATTTTTTATCAAACATTGAAAAAATAGCGGATGAAGAGATAGAGCTTACCGAAGAGAATCTTGAGTTGCACATTAAAGCCATTAACAAATCACTTAAAACAATCGAAGAAAGGCTTAAAGCTGCGGAAGAGGAGGGGGACGAATCCCTTTACAATATGGAATTGAACAGGAAGCAGTTGATTTTACAACGATTAAACGATTTGAATATTCTTACTGAAAAAATAAAAAGATAAAGGAGAAGTTTAAAAAATGTGGGAATTAATCCAAAAAGGCGGAGTTGTAATGTATCCCATTTTATTATGCTCCGTATTAACATTGGCTATTTTTTTGGAAAAATTGTGGAGTCTCAGAGCATCCAAAATTATTTCCGAAAAATTTTTAAATGAAGTTGAAGATTTTATCAGAAACGGAAAATTTAACGAAGCAATAGCTCTTTGCAGTGCTTCCGACAGTTCCATTGCAAGAATCCTTTTTGCAGGATTAAAAAGAGTGGGCAAGTCAACAGACATGATTAAAGAGGCAATTGCGGAGCAGGGAAGGCAGGAAGCGTCATTAATGGAGAGATACCTTACTGCTCTCGGAACCATTTCAGGAGTATCTCCGCTTCTCGGACTCCTCGGGACAGTTACAGGTATGATAAAAACTTTTAATGTTCTTGCAATAAGCAAAAAACTCGGTGATCCGGGAATGTTGTCAAGCGGTATTTCAGAAGCTCTTATTACTACTGCGGCTGGTCTTATAGTTGCCATTCCCAGTTTTGTTCTTTATAAATATTTTTCTTCCAAAGTTGATAAACTTGTTGTTAGAATGGAAGGAATTTCTTTAAAATTCATCGAAATTTTAAGAGGATAACATGCAGTTTAGAAAAAAAGAGAAAAACGACAGTTTCACAATTGATATTGCACCTCTTGTTGACGTGGTTTTTTTGCTTCTTATATTTTTTATGCTGTCCACTTCATTTGAAATACATCCCGGGCTAAAAGTTAATTTGCCTGAGACCTCAAGCAAAGAGCTTGATAAAAAGCCTAAAAATGTTAAAATTGTAATATCCAAGTCGGGAAAAATATATTTTAACAATAAAAAAGTTGATATAAACTCTTTGAGTAAAAATTTTCAAAAAATCAAAAATAAAAAAACGCTTGTTGTAATTGAAGCTGATAAATTAGCTTATCACGGGACAGTTGTAACCGTTATGGATCTGGCAAAAAGGAACGGATTGAACAATTTTGCAATTGCCACCAAATTGAAACAATGAAAATAGCAATTTATACGGTAATAATATTTGCGCTGCTCTCGTATGTTTTTTTTAAGCAGAAAGGTGTAATGGAGTATATGGAGCTGTCGGAAAAATATTCCAGAATCTGCGAGGAAAATAGAAAACTTGCCAAAGAGAACGCAAAATTAATATCCATTATTGAAAAGTTGAAAACAGACAGGAGCTATATTGAAAAAATAGCAAGAGAAAAGTATAATATGATTAAAAGAGATGAAATATTAATTAAAATAGAAAAGAAAGGAGGCGGTAAATGAGCTTTGACAAACTATTGAAATTTAGGACTGAAGGTTTTATCAAAAAATTTGGTGCAAATAACAAGGTGTGTGCTGTAAATTTAAAAAATATAATGAATGTTTTCAAACATGAAAAAATAATTTTAATGGCTTGTAACATTAGAATCAAGCATGTTGTTCCCGGCATTATGAGGGCTGCCGAAGAGCTTGATGCTGTTTTGGGATTCGAGCTTGCCAAATCGGAAGGAGATTTAAACGGAGGATATACGGGACAGACACCTGATATTTTTACCGAGATGCTTTTCGAATATGCGGAGCGTATAAATTTTCAACATCCTTTTTTTATACATGCCGACCATATTACAATTAAAAAAGATACTTCCGAAGAAATTGAAGCGGCAAGACAGCTTATAGCTGCTCAGCTTAAAGCAGGGTTTACATCTTTTGCAATAGATGCCTCTTTTAACGAGATTCCGGTTAACATAAGAATCTCCACGGATCTTGCCCAGCCTATTATTCTTCAAAACATAGGGCTTGAAACCGAGGTGGGAGAGATTAAAGGCATGGGAAAAGACGGCGAATACATTACCACTGTTCAGGAAGCTCTTGAGTTTATAGAAGGATTGAGGGACAATAAAGTTTATCCTGACTTGCTTGCAATTAACAACGGCTCCAAACACGGTAATTATTCCGCTGACGAAGAGATTCACATTGACTTAAAAAGAACAGGTGAAATTTACGACGCCATTAAAAAATACGAGGTTGCAATTGCACAGCACGGTATCACAGGAACTCCTCTTAATCTTGTTGGACAATTTGCAGATTACGGAATTAGAAAAGGCAATGTGGGAACCTTGTGGCAAAATATTGCTCACAGAGGTTTGCCCGAAGACCTTTTTAACGCAATGAAGCAATGGGCGGAAAAGGAGGGGAAAAATATCAAATTTGCAACAAAGCAGTTTAAAGAAGACATAGACGCAATTCCCGAAGATTATAAAAAAAAGATAGAAGAACAAGCTTACAGGGAAGCAAAAGATTTTATTAAAGCTTTCAGAGCCGAAGGGACAGCTAAGACCTTGCTTGAAAAATTGTCTTAATGAATTTTTATGCGGGTAATTTCGGGAAAATTTAAAAAACACAAGCTTGCAACCCTTAAAACAGCTTCTTCTTTAAGGGCAACTTCCGACAAGGTTAAAGCTGCAATTTTTAATATTATTGGCGGTTCTATAGAGGATGCTAATTTTCTCGATCTTTTTGCAGGTTCGGGAGCAGTAGGAATAGAGGCTTTGAGCAGAGGAGCCAAAAAGGTTTATTTTATTGAAAAGAGTAGAGCCAATATTAAGATAATAAAGGAGAACATTAAAACATTAAATATAGATAAAACCTGCTATAAGTTGTTTTTTTCAGATGCCTTTAAATTTTTGAAACATTTTGAAGATAATTTAAAATTTGACATAATTTTTTTGGACCCGCCGTATAATAGTGAGCTTGTCGAAAAATCAATGGTGCTTTTGAGCTCTTTTAAGGGAATAAACGAAAATACTTTGATTGTGGCGGAAACATCCGTTTCCGTTAATTTGAATGTCCCTGAGAATTTTAAAACGATAAAAGAGAGAAAGTATGGAGATACCATACTCCTGTTTTTTAAATTTTCCGATACTAATAATAACGAGTTACAATGATTGGCATTAACTAACTAGGAACTAACTACAAACCAACCATTAATTACACAAACCAATGATTATCGCCTAATTCAACGTTGAACCAACAACTTTGAACGTTGAACTAATTTTTTTCGGATTTCGGGTTTCAATATTCGGATTTAATTATCTCATATTTGTATTTCGATATATTCCTCTCTTCACTGTCAAAATTTATCCCTATCAAATATATCTTCTTATTTTCATTTAAATATTTTTCATGATATTTTCTTTCTTTTATCTGCTTTATCGGTTCTTCCTTTTTATCTACCTTAAACTCTATTATTAATATCTTATCATTCATCTTTAATGTCAAATCTATCCTGCCTTTGTTGTTACCTGCAAAGCATTAACATGAAATACCAATGCCAATAAATTTACAAAAAACCCCCAGCCATAATAGCCCTCAT
>CAZLFW010000055.1:0-10989 GCA_964559045.1 uncultured bacterium | reverse complement strand
TTTTAAATGTATTTCCAAAAATGCAAAAAATATAATCACTTGACATTAAACATATTTTTATATATATAAAAAAGTGTTTTAAATTAACCACTCTAAAAGGAGGAGTCATGAAAAGAAGAGATTTTCTTAAAAAAGCTGGTTTGGGAGTTGCAGCAGCCACAGCTACAGTTGCGACGACTGCTCCAACTATTATTGCTAAGAAAAAGTATTTCTGGAAAATGTGCACAACTTGGCCGCCTCACTTTCCTGTTCTCGGAGAAGGCGCCGACCTTTTCGCCAAATGGGTTGAAGAGCTCAGTGGCGGAAGAATGAAAATTCAAGTTTACGGCGGCGGTGAATTAGTTCCGCCTCTCGGAGTTTTCGATGCAGTTAGAAGCGGCAACGTTGAATTTGGTCACGGCGCTTCATACTATTGGGCAGGTAAGTGTCCTGCGACTCAATTTTTTGCCGCTGTTCCCTTTGGCATGAACGCTCAACAGGTTAATGCATGGTTTTACGGAGGCAATGGTTTAAAACTTTGGGAAGATCTGTATGCACAGTTTAACCTCGTTCCATTTCCTGCAGGCAATACAGGTGTTCAAATGGCAGGATGGTTCAATAAAAAAATTAATTCCGTGGATGACTTAAAAGGGTTAAAAATGAGAATACCCGGACTCGGCGGAAAAGTGCTTGCAAAAGCAGGAGGCACCGCAGTTCTTGTTGCAGGTGGTGAAATTTATACAAACCTTGACAGAGGCGTTATTGATGCTACCGAATGGGTTGGTCCATATCACGATTATTTAATGGGTTTTTACAAAGCAGCCAAATACTACTATTATCCCGGTTGGCATGAGCCTGGAACTGTTCTCGAATTAATGGTTAACAAAAAGAAATTTGATTCACTGCCAAAAGATCTGCAAGCCATTATAAGAACTGCTGCAATGAGGTCCAATATATGGATGCTCTCTGAATTTGAAGCTAAAAACAATTTCTATCTTGAAAAACTGGTTAATGAGCACCATGTTAAACTTCTCAGATTACCAGAATCTGTTCTTAAACAACTACATAAATATGCAATTGAAGTGCTTGATGGAGTTGCACAAAAAGACGCTTACAGCAAAAAAGTGCTTGCTGATTACAGAAAATTTAAGAAACAAATTGACTCATGGGGCAAAATCTCAGAAAGAGCCCTTGCATGGGCAGAATCATTATAGTAAAATAAAAAGCCGGCTCTTGCCGGCTTTTTATTTTACGGAGTAATAATCTTTTCCGCATTAATTAAGCAATTTTGAATATCAAACATATTGGAAATTACTCCTACCTTTAACTGATCTTTAATATTATAAAAATCAAGGCAAGTTCCGCAAGCAAGAATTTCCGTATTAAACTTTTCATTTAAAACTTTCAATTCTTCCAACACATTTGAACCTTTGGTTACAAGAAAAACACCCTTATTAACAAATATTATTGTTTTCGGCTTTTTCTCACTGTCAACCAAAGTCTTAAAAAAAGCTTTCATTAAAACAGAGCCGAGCTCACCATCACCATATCCCATTTCACTGCTTTTAACATACAGCACATAAGAGGAGTCACGTTTATCATCGTTGTTTTCATAACTAACCTCACAGGTAAACCCTTTTGTAATTGTAATTGTATATACCCCGTTTTCTTCGCTTACATCAGCACTGTATCCTGACTTTGCAACAAATCTCGTTACATTGTTTTTTGAAACTTCATTGTCAACAATAACAGTGATAATTCCTTCATCAATAGAATCAAGAGCTTTTTTCGTTTCTACAACAGGTGCAGGACAAGGTTTTCCCCTCATGTCAAGTTTAATTAAGCTCATTTACCAACTTCCCCTTTAATGTCTTTTTCCAGTTTAATAAAATCGTTTTTTTCAGCAATTAGTATTAAAGTATCAGACTCTGATAACACAAAATTAAAAGGAGGATTAAAATTCATTTCCCCCTTTTTATTTTTAACAGCAACAACAATTGCATTGTAATTTTTTCTAATACCTGATTCAGCCAAGGTTTTTCCCGCCAATATGGAGCCTTTATGCAAAGTAATCTCTTCTATTATTATGTCGTTTTCAGATGTTTTATGTTGCAAAGTAAAGTCGAGAAAATCAAGAACATTAGGCTTCAAAATAGCTGTAGTCATTCTCATGGCGCCTATTGTGTAAGGAGAGAACACTCTGTCTGCGCCTGCTCTTAAAAATTTTTTTTCTGAAGTTTCATGATTTGCCCTTGCAATAATAAAAAGATTTCTATTAAGCTGCTTTGCAGTAAGTGTAACAAACAGATTGTCAGAATCTTTTGGGAGCGTTGCAATTAAACCTTTTGCTTTATCTACTCCTGCTTCCATGAGTAATTCATCATCAGTTGCATCACCTATGAGAAAAAGATTTTCACTCCTTAAAAGTTCATCATAATACTCTTTATTGTTTTCTATAATAACAACGTCTTTCTTTGATTTTGACAACTCATCTACTATGATTTTGCCGATTCTTCCGTAACCGCATATAATATAATGGTTAGTTAAATCGGAAATAAGTCTAATCATTTTTTTTCTCCTTCTGTCTAAAGTAACTATGCCTTCTATGAATTTTTCCGTTATAACACTTACACTGTAACCAACCAATATAAAACCGACAATTATAACACCGAGAGTATACAATCTTCCGAACCCCGAAAGAGGTTCTATCTCCCCGTAACCAACTGTGGTTATACTGATAACAGTCATATACAGGGCATTAAGAGGTGAATATCCTGCGAAAACAATATATCCCAAAGAAGCTATAAAAACATAAATGGTAAGTATAATAACAGGCTTTAAAATACTTTTGAAATCCATAGTTTTGTCTTATAATATATTTTTGAAGATGTTTCAAGCACAGTTGAAATATAAAAAGCTTTTTCCAATGAATCTGCAGCTGCAAAAACTCCGTGCCCCTGGACAATAACAGCTTTATATTTTTTGAACAAGGCTGGGATTTTTTCCGCAACTTCTTCAGACGCAATACTTTTTTTTACTTTTAATATAGGAACTTTATCCAAAAGATATTTGCCTTCAGAATCAACAGGAATAAAAATATCACTTACAAGCGATAAAGTAATTGCATACACAGGATGAGTGTGTATTATTGCTTTTGTATTAGAATTTTTGTAAATTGCCTTATGAACCAAAGTCTCCATTGATGCGTATTTCATGGCTGAGTCATTATCAAACAAAGCTATCTTGATAATATCGTTATCATTAAGATGTCCCAGCATTGTTTTGGTTTTAGTAACGTAGATGTGGCTTTCATCTCTGACGCTTATATTACCTGCATGAGAAGATATAAGATTATATTTTTCTATTAATTTGCCGTATTTAATAATTTCACGCACAATTTTCATACAAAAAACTCCGTTAAATTCAATTTTATTAGTTTAGAGATCAAACCCAACATTTGTTTAACATTGAAAAACTTTTAGCAAACTTATCGTGATAATTACTTTTTATAATTAAAGCAGGCATTTTAAGGTCTTTAGCCCGAAAAATCTCTTTTTTCAAGGTTGTTTTTGTATTATATAGTTTTTTCTTAAAATGACATTTGCAATATTTTTAACTATTTGTTATAAAACATTTTTTCAACCTTGAATCTTTAACTTATTGTATATATAGCAACTGCAAAAATATATCAATTATTTTTATTTGAAGAAAAAAACCTTAATAATATAAAAAGTATAAGACATATTAGGATAAGCAATACTGCCACAGGAGCTGAATATTTTAACCCGTAAGAAGTGAATCTTTCATAAATCAGAACAGGAGCAACCATAGGATGATAAGCTATTACTATAACAGCACCGAATTCACTTATTGCCCTTGCTGTTGACATTATTAATCCCTCAATAATGCTTTTGTAGGTTAAAGGAAGTGTTATTTGCAAAAAAGTTTGTAATTGGCTTTTACCAAGACTCCTTGATACGTATTCGAGTCTTTCCGGCACAGATTTAAAACCTGCTTTAACACTATTCACGTAAAAAGGGAAGCCTACATAAACAAGAACAACAATAATCCCTGTCACTGAGCCTAAAATGTCTATTGCAAATTTGTTCAGTATCTTTCCAATGTAGCAGTCTTTTGCAACAACGGATAGAATTGCCAGCCCTATAACAGGATGAGGTATCATAATAGGAATGTCTATTATACCTTCTATGGTTCTCTTAAATGGAAAATCTTTTCTTGCAAAAACATAGGCAAGAGGAGTTCCTATTATTATTGAAATGGCAGAAGCAGTTAATGCAGCGTAAAGGCTCAAACTCAAGCTGTGCAGCACCTCTTTGTCTTTTATGGCAGTAAAAAGTTCAATCAAAGAAGGTTTTGTTAACATATTAAAAATCGGCAAAGCTACAAAAGTTACTGCCAAAATTGAAACTGAATATAAAAACCATTTAAATTTCATTTTTATTCCAAGAAAAAATATTTATGTTATATAATTTACGACATTAAAATTATTTGTTATTAAAGTATTAAGACCTTTACACAGTGTTTTTAACTGTTGATAAAATTTTTATTTAATATTAGTAATTTATAAATTCTTCAGTCGCTACGCTCCTTCAGAATGCCCCCAAAAAAGTCATTCTGACCCTAAGCAGAGCGAAGGGGAAGAATCCATTATAACTGTTTGTTTTTACATGTATATATTTATTTTATAAAATTTTGCTACTTTTTATTGTGCAAAAGTCTTGTATTATTTAACCTTGAATTTGCATTACTCAACCTAATAATATTAAATAATTCTTACATTTGTAGCTTTTATTACAGCTTTGACCTTGTCACCTTTTTGAAAATTAAATTCTTTGAAAGAAGGAACAGTTAAAACAGCTTTCAATCTCTGAGTTCCCGCTTTTAAAACAACATGACAAACATTACTGGAGATTATACAATCTTCATACTCTGCGGAAATAATATTTCTCGCCGACAAATTTTCAGGCATGTTTTCGAATAAAATTATATTTTCAGGACGAATTGCAAGTTTAACCAAAGCGCCTTTCTTAAATTTGTCAATGCTTAACAATTGCATCTCTCCCACCTGCACAACTGAAAGATTGTCATCACTGCTAAGAACAACACCTTCAAGTATATTGGTATCCGTAAACTCGGCAACAAACTCGTTTGCAGGCTGAAACATTATACTGTCCAAAGAGCCAAATTGTAGCAGTTCACCATCCTTAATAACTGCAACTTTATCCGCAAGTGCAAATATATCGTCAAAATCATGTGTTATATGAATAACAGTTACCTTAAATTTTCTCACAATATCTCTTATGAGTCTTCTGGTTTTTAGCTTTGCCTGATTATCAAGAGCTGAAAAAGGCTCATCCATTAATAAAAGGGAAGGTTCTGCTATTAACGCTCTTGCAAGAGCAACTCTCTGTTGCTCTCCTCCGGAAAGTGTTTCCGGAAATCTTTGTAATAAATGTGAAATATTGAGAACATTAATCAGTTCATCCATACTTCTGCCAGATTTACCGCTTAATCCGTATTCAATATTTTTTTTTACGCTAAAATGAGGAAAAAGAGAATAATCTTGATATATTATTCCTATCTTTCTTTTTTCAGGAGGTAAAAAAGTTATATCTTCCCCGTTTAAAAAAATTTTACCGCTATCTATTTTATGAAAACCTATGATGCTTTCGAGAATAATCGTTTTTCCAGCACCTGTGGGACCTATAACACAAAGATATTCTCCTTTTTCCAAATTAAAAGAAATATTGCTAATCTGAAATTCTTTTAAATCTACTAATAATTTGTTAATTTCAAAAAACCTTGTCAAAATTCAATCCTTTTTTACCGACTTTACTCAAACTCATATCTATATTATTTTAATTTTGAAAGTGTATGCTTTTCTTGCTATCTATTTCTTTTCATAAATAAAATTCTGTCCGCATTCTTCTATGATTTTACCGCCTCTGTTTTTATCAAGAACAAAGTTTAAAAATTTTTTGGCTATATCTGGATGTTTTGACATTTTCAAGTCCGTTATACCGTATATTATTGCTTTACCTTTTTTATACACATATTCTCCAGGTTTTTTACCAGCAAGCTTAACTCTCACACTTGAATAAAAATCATTGTATTTCAAATTTTTCAAATTAATATTATCAGGCAGAGAAACATATCTGAAATTGTGCTGAACAGCTATTGACCTGTAAATAAATAGATAATCTATAAAACCTTGCTCAAGAAGAGGAGTGAGGTCGGTTTCTTTGGGACGCACAATAATTTTATTTCTGTTTTCAGTTATATTTTTAAAAAAATCGGGAATTTTATAATACTTTTCTGCAAGTTTAATAAGCAAAATTGTTCTGTAACCGCAAGGGTCCAAATTAGGCTCAGAATGCCCAAATTTAACCTCATCTTTTTGAAGTATCTTATGCCAATTACCTGAATTAATAATATTAGCAAACTTACTTTTATCAGTATAACATATAACCATTTCATTTGATGCGAACTTATAACTTCTGTCAGCAAATTTAGGGACAAGCATTTCTTCAATTAATGTATAATCAGCAGAAGCGTAAACATCGGCATATTTCCCAACATCAACAATCATTCTTGCGAGTTTTCTGCTGCCTCCAATAACTCTCAAAACATCAATATCAGGATTTTCCTTTTCAAAAGCTTTTTCAATGTTCATAAAAGGAACAGACAGACTTCCTGCATGAAAAACAATAAGATGCGTTTTGGCAAATATGGAGCCATACAAAAATAAAGGTATTAGAATGCTCAAAAGAAATTTTACATACATGTTTTACTCCTTAAACATAATATAAGAAAATAGTAACATAAAATAACATAAACAAACTATGCTGTCAAACGGAATATTTCTCAAATTAGGATTTTAAAAAGTATATTTTTAATCTAAAAAACTAAAAAGACAGAGAAAATAATTTATTGAAAAAAAAATTTTTTTTAGTTATGATTAAAATATATATTTTCATGATAAAATTTCACTAAAGGAGTTTTTATGATTTTTACAAGTTTTCCTGTAGGACCTCTTGAGGTTAATTGTTACATACTTGGATGCGAAAAAACAAAAGAAGCTGTTGTTATCGACGCAGGAGGAGACAGCAATAAGATAGTAAATTTTTTAAACGAGAATTCTTTAATACTTAAATATATAATTTGCACTCATTCCCATTTTGACCATATTAGCGGCAATGCAGATTTAAAAAAAGCTACAAATGCTGAAATAATGATTCATAAAACCGAAGCGGATTCAATTACCAACATTTCAGCCTCTGCAATGATGTTTGGCATTAATATTAAAAATTCTCCTCCTGCAGATATATTGCTTGAACATGGCACAATCATCAAAGCAGGAGAAGAAATAACCCTTGAGACATTACATACTCCGGGGCATTCTGCAGGTTCTTCATCTTTTATTTTAAGAGGTTATCCTGTGGTTTTTGTGGGAGATACTTTATTTGCAGGATCAATAGGGAGAACCGATTTACCTGGTGGTGACTACAATACTCTGATTAATTCGGTAAAAGAAAATCTCTTTGTTTTACCTGATGAAACCAAAGCTTTTCCAGGGCACGGACCTGAAACCACAATAGGATACGAGAAAAGATATAACCCTTTCTTTTAAAAGGAGACTGTAAGTGGAAATTATAAACGGCGTATACGCTAAAATGTCAAAAATAACCATTGGAACAGGCTCCACTGCAAAAGATACTGATATAGTCACTCATTACTATGCTGAGCAAATTAATAAAAATACTGTTTCATTAGATATTTTAAATGTTGACAATAAACCTTCAGGAATAAAGAAATTTATAGACATTGAAGACTTCAAGAAGAATTATCAATACATTGGAGATCTTGAAGATTTTGATGAAAACACAGATATGGACGAAGTTGTAAGAAAACATGTAAAAAGAGGTAACGAACATTTTATAAATAAAAATTTCGATTTTTCAGAACAAGAGTTTAGCGCAGCTTTGACCCATAATGAAAACAGCCTTGAAGCAAACCATGGGCTTAGCAAGGTATATATTGAAACAGGTGATTACGAAAGAGCAAATGAGATTCTTACCAAAATGGGTAATCTCGACAATCTTTACAATGCTGAAAACAAACATATTTTCAATGAATTTGCCATTAACCTTAGAAAACAGAAACTTTACGACAATGCAATAAACAATTACAACAAAGCACTCGCCATTGATCCCAACGACGAAATATTGTATTACAATCTTGCAAGAGCGTATTTTGAAAAACAAAATTTTGAAAACGTTAGGAAAACACTTGAAAAGGCTTTAAAAATAAATCCTAACTTTACAGAAGCTAAAAAATTTTTAAATTTCATTAATAAAAGGACAAAAAATGGCTAAAATTAATTATTTAAGGCAAGTAATAAGTAAAGTCAAAGAAATAGGGACAAGCAAAATTTATCCTCCAGATACAACTATTATATCCGAAGGCGAGAAAGGCGATACCATATACTTTTTGATTGAAGGGACAGTCAAGGTTGTTATTTATACCGAAGAAGGAAGAGAGTTAATACTTAACACTTTAACTGCAATTAACTTTTTTGGAGAAATTGGTGCTTTTGAGGAATGTTTAAGGACAGCAAATATTGTATCTGTTAACAGATGCACAGTTGTTATAATTCATAAAAAAGTTTTTATGAACTTTATTAAGGAAGATAACAAAACTTTTTTTATGTTAATGCTTGAAATGGCAAAAAGGTTAAGGGAGGCAAACAAAAAAATATACATACTAAGCTTATCCAAAGCAAAAGAAAGATTGCAATGCTACATTAGGGATAAATTT
Source organism: uncultured bacterium (assembly GCA_964559045.1). GTDB lineage: Bacteria > DYJV01 > DYJV01 > DYJV01 > DYJV01 > CAZLFW01. The sequence goes on along the minus strand of CAZLFW010000055.1, from coordinate 2,172 downwards.
GTTGAATCACCTGACAACAATACCATTTTTCTGCCGTCTCACGATGTTATAGCAAAAGAGATTGGATTAACAAGAGAAACTGTTACAAAGATACTCGGCACAATGAAAAAAGAAGACATAATATCAAATACTCATGGTAAAGTTGTTGTCAAAAGAAAGCTATTTCTTTTTTGTCAGCATTAGAGACACAAAATAAACAACACTTCCAAAGGTTACAATTGTTGCTCCAGGCGGCAAATCAAGCTGCCAAGATAGAGTAAAGCCTGAAAAATATATAAACAAAGCATATAAAACACTTACTACAAAAGCCAGTCTAAAATCTTTGCAAATCAACAAACTAAAGCTTCCGGGAAGAATCAGAAGCGCACTAACCAAAATTATACCTATTAATTTTATACTTGATACAATGACAGTTGTTAACATTATCAACAGTGTATTATCTAAGAAATTAGTGTTTATCCCACTAATATAAGCAACTTCTTCATCAAAAGCGATAAAAACAAACTCTTTGAAAAAAAGAAATATTATCACAAGAAAAAGTATTGAGAAAACAGCAATCAAAACCACCTGAGAAAATGTGATTCCGAGAACAGAACCGAAAAGATAACCCATTATATCAAAATTGTAATCTTTGTTCAAAAACAGCAGTATGGCACCTATAGCCATGGTAAAGGAAAAAAACAAACCTATACTGTTTTCATATTCAAGCTTCCCCATTTTTGTTGTCTTTGCTATGCAAAAAGCAACAATCATGGAAAAAACAAGTGTTGTAAAAAAAATATTCCAGTTTAATAAAAGAGCAAGAGCAACCCCTGCAAAAGCAGAATGTGATATGCCAACTCCAAGAAAAGAGAGTTTTCTTAATATAACGAAAACCGACAACACTCCGAAAATTAGGCTGAGAAAAACCCCTGCAACTATATTGGCGCTAATTATTTCTGTCATGATTTATCCCGCAGGTAAGACAATTTCTATCGTGAACAATAAACATTACGTTTTCACCGAAAACTTTTTCAAGCACCTCGAGAGGTATTGTCTTGTCCGCCTTGTCATAATAATGAATTTTTCTGTTTAAGCATATAATTTTATCTACATATTGGGTAATAACGCCTATATCGTGAGACACAACAAGAATTGTTATCCCTTTTTCTCTCTTCAGCTTATCCAATGTTTCGTAAAAATCTTTTTGTATAATAACGTCAAGACTGGTTGTAGGCTCGTCGAGCAGGAGAAGCTTAGGCTCGGAAACAAGTGCTCTTGCTATTAAAACTCTCTGCTTCAACCCGCCTGACAAGTCCTGAAAATTTTTTTCAGCATAGTCGGCTATCTCAAGCTCTTTCAAACAATTATATGCTTTTTCCCTGTCTTTTTCAGAAGGAAGTTTAAAATAACCTATTAAAGAATATCTTCCCATTACAACAACATCCAAAACTTTAATGGGAAATTGTTTGTTATAAAAAGTGCTTTGAGGCAAATAACCGATTAAACCTTTAGGCTGACTTCCCGGATTGTATCCGAAAATTTTAACAGTGCCTGAATATGGCTTAACCAATCCGAGAATTGTTTTAAGAAGGGTTGTTTTACCTGTCCCGTTTGGACCTATAATTGTAATGAATTCTGATCTTTTAAGACTTAGATTAATATTTTCTAAAACTGTTTTATTATTGTATTTAATAAAAACATTTGTTAATAAACAAACTTCTTCGTTTTCCATTAAGCTGTAGCTGACTGCTCCGTGCCCGCTTTAAGCGCATTCAATTTAACCGCCAACCTTGATACTTTCCTTGCTGCGTTCCTTTTGTGATACACACCTTTTGATTTGGCTTTGTAAATTGTTTTTGTAGCTTCTCTGAAAAGCTGCTCCGCACTTTCCACATTTTGCTCTTCAATGGCATTTAAAACTTTTTTGATAATTGTTTTGGTATTGCTTCTGATACTTTTATTTCTGATTCTCCTTTTTTCATTCTGTTTCATTCTTTTAATAGCAGATTTATGGTTCGCCAATTTCCACCTCCGTTAATTTTTTAAGGAACGTCTTTTATATATTTTTTTCGATTCTGTCAAGTTTTTTGTTAAACTTTAAAACTGCATTAGAAATAAATAAGGTTATTTTATGCAAAAAAATGTGATTAAAAATTTAAATTTATCTCAATTTGCCTTCTTCATCTATTC
>CAZLFW010000054.1:0-19529 GCA_964559045.1 uncultured bacterium | reverse complement strand
GTTGTTAAGCTTAAAAATTGCGGACAGGGATATATGACAAAAGCACAAATCGAATATTTTGTAAAAAACTTTAACTTTGTCCCTGAGCCTGTTGAATAATGCAGGTTAAAGGTTGAAAAAAATCTTATAACAAATTAAGCGGAACATTATCAAAACATTTTACCCTTAATTTTCCTGAACAACAACAGTTCCGCTTATTTTAACCTCTTTACCGTTATCATCAATAAAAGAGAGAAAATTCCCCTGAATTTCTATTTTGAATCGTCCTTTCCACTCCTTGATAATTTTGCCGTTATTGTCGTAAAGGGTAACTGTTCTTTTTAAGCCGATTAAATCTGATTTTATATGCTTAATCTCTTTCCGTTGTTTTTCCGTGCATCCAGTAAAAGAGATAACAAGAAAAACGGTAAAAATTAAGATTAAAGATGTTATGGCTTGTTTTTTTCTCTGAAATAGCATATAATCCTCCGAGTATTTTTTCTATTTTTTTAATTTTTTAAAATATATCTCAAATAATACCTTCTGTAAAGGAGAAATATGGATATTATAGATTTGCATATACATTCCACTTATTCCGACGGCACTTTAACTCCCACGGAAATTGTTAGAAAAGCGGAACAAGAAAAGATAAAAGTTATAGCAATTACGGATCACGACACCATTGAAGGGCTCGAAGAATTCAACATGTGCGGTTCGAACTATGTTGAAAAGGTAAACGGTGTTGAAATAAGCGTTCAAATGAGAGATTTTAATTTCCACATGGTGGGGCTTTTCATAGACTATTCCGACGAAGAATTCAGAGAAAAAATCAATCTTCTTAAAAACGCAAGAATAGACAGAAACAGGAAGATAATTAAAAAATTGAACGAACTCGGTTATTCGATAACTTATGAAGAGTTGGAAGAAATTGCAAAAGGAGAAATAGGGAGACCGCACTTTTCTCAAATACTTTTAAAAAAAAATTATTTCAGGGATAAAAGAGAGGTTTTTGAAAAACTTTTAAAAAAAGGAGCTCCCGCATATTTTGACAAATTCAGATTCAATCCCGAAGAAGCAATAAAACTCATTAAAAATCAGGGTAAAGGAATTTCCATACTTGCTCACCCGGGACTGCTTCCGTTTCCGAAAAAAGAGAAGCTTGCAATAATTACCGAGCTGAAAAAAGCGGGACTTGACGGATTGGAGATATACTATTCGGAGCATACACCTGAAGAGATTGCATTTCTGAAAAAAATTGCCAAAGACTTGAAACTTGCTGTTTCCGGAGGGACAGATTTCCACGGAGATAATAAACCGGGTATTTCTCTCGGCATAGGAAGGGGTAACCTGAGGGTAGAATATAAAATTTTTGAAGAATTAAAAAACTTTCGGAGGTAAATAATATGATTTTTCCGCCAAAAGACGATTCATTACTATTAGTTGTCGATTTTCAAACAGGATTTTTAAAACCTTTCAAAGACAAAGTGAAAAACTCAATTGAGGAAAAATTGGCACTCCTTGTTGAAACGGTTAAATTTTACAATATTCCAATAATTGTAATGGAGCAGAACAATTCCAAACTCGGCAATACAACTCCTAAAATTCAGGAAACATTAAAAGAGTTTTACAAGCCCAATAATAAATATATATTCAGCGGATTCAGAGATGATAACATTAGAAAACTTATAGAAGATTCAGGTAAAAGCAATGTTATTTTATGCGGAATAGAGACTCACATTTGTGTTTTGCAGACCACTTCGGATTTAATTAACAGGAATTACAACGTTCATATTATTGCTGATGCTGTTGGCTCAAGATTCAAACCTGATTGGAAATTCGGCTTGGAAAAACTCAGAGAAATTGGAGCAAATATTTTAACAGTTGAAATGCTCCTTTTTGCGTATCTTGAAACATCTTCATCAGATGATTTCAAACATTTTCTGAAATTTTTAAAGTAAAACAAGGAGGATTAAAATGCGTTCCGATTTAATGAAAAAAGGTGTGGAAAGAGCACCTCACAGGTCTTTGTTTAAAGCAACGGGACTAACCGACGAAGAATTGTCAAGGCCGATTATAGGCATTGCTAATTCAGCCAATGAAGTAATCCCGGGGCATATACACTTAAATAAAATTGTTGAAGCTGTTAAAGCAGGGATTAGAATGTCAGGAGGCACTCCTCTCGAATTTTCGACAATAGGGATTTGTGACGGTATTGCAATGGGACATACGGGAATGAAATACTCCCTCGGCTCAAGAGAATTAATTGCCGACAGTGTTGAAACAATGGCTTCGGCTTACCCTTTTGACGGGCTTGTAATTGTTCCGAATTGCGATAAAATTATTCCCGGAATGTTAATGGCTTGCGCAAGATTGAATATACCTTCCATTATGATTAGCGGAGGTCCTATGCTTGCGGGAAATTATAAAAATTCATGCGTTGATTTGATAACTGTTTTCGAAGCAATAGGCAAACATTCAAAAGGTGAGATTAATGATGAAGAAATGTCGGAAATAGAAGCTTGCGCATGTCCCGGAGCCGGCTCTTGCAGCGGCATGTTCACTGCCAACTCAATGAATTGCCTATCAGAAGTTCTCGGTATGGCTCTCCCTTATAACGGCACTATTCCAGCAGTTTTGGCTGACAGAATCAGGCTTGCCAAGTATACGGGAATGAAAATCATGGAGCTTGTGGAAAAAGATATTAAGCCTTCCGATATTTTAACTCTTGATGCTTTTAAAAATGCAATTGCAGTTGATATGGCTTTCGGAGGCTCAACAAACACTTCACTTCATCTTCCCGCAATTGCACATGAAGCAGGAATTAAGCTTGATTTGAAATATTTTAACGAGATTTCGGAGAAAACACCTCATCTGTGCAATATGAGCCCTGCTGGACCTCACCATATTGAAGATTTGCATTATGCAGGTGGTGTTCCCGGTATTCTTAAAACAATTGAGCCGCTCGGTGTTATTAACAAAGACGCATTAACGGTTACAGGAAACAGCATTGGAGAAAATTTTAAAAATGCACAAATTCTTAACAGAGAAGTTATAAGACCCTTGGATAATCCGTATCATAAAACAGGTGGGTTAACTGTTTTATACGGAAATCTTGCACAACACGGCTCTGTTGTAAAGCAAAGTGCCGTAGACGAGTCAATGCTGGTTCATGAGGGACCTGCAAGAGTTTTTGATTCAGAAGAAGAGGCTCTTGAAGCAATTTTATCTAACAAAATTAACAAAGGTGATGTAATTGTCATTAGATACGAAGGGCCAAAAGGAGGTCCGGGAATGAGGGAGATGCTTGCACCTACATCTGCAATTGCAGGAGTGGGGCTTGATAAAGATGTGGCGCTTTTAACAGACGGAAGATTTTCAGGCGGCACAAGAGGCGCCGCAATTGGACATATTTCTCCCGAAGCTGCTGACGGAGGAATTATAGGGCTTGTTCAAGAAGGAGACATTATATCAATAAACATACCTGAGAACAAGCTTGAGCTGAAAGTTGAGGATACGGAGATTGATAAACGAAGGGAAAACTGGAAGAAACCGGAGCCTAAAATAAAAAAAGGATATATGTATAGATACTCTCTAAGTGTGAAATCGGCAAACACCGGTGCAATTCTTGATTAATTTTGGAAGATGGAGGTTTTTTTTTGAAGAAAATTATAACAGGTTACGAATGTTTAAACTGTTTTGTTTCACAAATAGACAAAATGTCGAATTCTATAGGTAAAACCGAGGAAGAAAAGAAAGAGCTTTTTCTCAACGCTCTGAATTTTCTTTCCGGTATTAAAGATTTTAACGTCCCTCCTCCGGAAGTTGCAAGGCAGTTGTATAAATTTATAAGAGCTTCCACAGGGGTTTACGACCCTTATAAAGAGATAAAATCAAGCACCAACGAAACAGCACTGCAAGTTATTAACGATATTTTGGACAGTTGCCCCCAACTGGTAATGGAAGATTTTATAAAATTTTCAGTTGCAGGTAACATTATCGATTTCGGAGTGGGAAAAAACAGAACAGAATATTCTGTTGAAAAACTTACTGAAATAGTTTTAAATATTAATCTTGACATAAACGATTCAAAAATTTTCACAGACAGTTTAAACAGTGCCGAAACTTTACTTTACATTCTCGATAACTCAGGAGAGGTTATTTTTGACAAATATTTCATATCTCATATTAAAAACCAATATGAACACCTTAAAATTTTTATTGCGGCGAGGAACGACTGCATTATCAATGACATTACCGTTAAAGATGCAGAAGAGCTCGGTATGGGAGATTTGGGCGAAATTGTTTCAACAGGATATAACGGTCCCGGGGTTTACCTCGGCTCTTGTTCCGAGCAATTTTTAAAATTATTTGAAAATGCCGATATAATAGTATCCAAAGGGCAGGGCAATTTCGAAACATTATGGGGATGCAGGCAAAATATTTTTTACGCACTGAAAATCAAATGTAATCATGTTGCAAAAGCAACAGGTTTCAACCTTAATGCAAACCTTTTTATACATAGTTGCCCAAATCCAAATAATTAAATAATTATAGAAAGTTAAAAATTTAAAAAAGTTTAAGCGGCTTATGAACTTGCAAAAAAAGTATAATTATTGATTATATAAAACATTATGCAGATTCTACATTACAAACATATAACACCGTTTAAGTATGTTGTGTTAATTTTTCTTCTTATTATTATAATCCCATTTTCAGATTCACTACATTCAAGAGAGATAATCCCTTGGAATATCAGTAGACTACCAGAGCTATATTTGGAATATAATTTTGGATTCTGGCTTACAAGCAAAGCGGCAGTGGGAAAATTTACAGTTAAAAAAACAGGTGACAACAGATACGTTGTGACATTAACCGGGGAAACTCAAGGTGCCATTGCTTTTTTTACAAATTACAGAAAAGACGTAATGATTTCTGAGATGATTTTTGACAAAAAATCAAGGCGATTTTTCCCCGTAAAATTCGTTAAAAAAATTATCATTGGTGAAAACTACAAAGAATCGGTTTACCTGTTTGATTATAAAAATATGAGGATAGTTAAAAAAAGGAAAAAAATAAAGATTGTGAAACAGAATAATGACCCTGAGGAAGATTTTATGAACAACCTTGAAGACAAAAGTTTTTTTCCTAAAAAAATTATAAAGATTTCAACGGATTATATTCCGTTAAAACATAGAAAAATAGATGATTACCTTACTGCATCAATGAATTTTTTCATAGGAGCTTACGGATTGCCTCCTAATGTAAACAAAATAAAAATACGATTGTTTCCTGAAAAAAGCAGGAAAAAAAGGAACAGGGTAATCACAGTTCTGTTTAAACAAGGTGAGAAAAAAGGACTGATAGAAATGGAGGTTAACCTGAATGTTGATTTTATAAGTGATAAGATAAAAAAAGCATTTGTATTTATTGGCGGAAATATGATACCGGAACATGTTTTAATACCCACTGGAACAATATTGGGCACATTAAATGCGGAAAGGATTCACAACATTGGAGAAAAAAAATAGATTTATTTTGGTTGATTGCATAAACAACAGAAGAATTTACATTGAAGGTAGGAATAACGAAGATTTTTTATCAACAAACAAAGGCAATATATCTTTTGAGGATATTAGAAAAGCCGAGTGGGGTAGTGTGGTAAAAACGCATCTCGGACATGCCTACAGAATTATAGAGGTTGATCTTCACGATTTTACCATGTTCGGTTTAAAAAGAGAGACCCAAATCATATATCCCAAGGACAGTTCTTATATTTGCAGTTATTTGAGTTTAAAAAACGGAGACAAAGTTTTTGAATGCGGATGTGGAAGCGGAGCACTTACAATGGCAATGGCAAATATTGTTGCTCCTAAAGGTAAAATTTTTTGCTATGAGCGAAAAAAAAGATTTATAGAACTTGCGGAAAAAAATTTACAATTTTCAAATTTAATTGATTTTGTTACCATAAAGGAAAAAAATCTTGAAGAAGAAGATATTGACGAAAATGATTTTGATGCTGCATTTGTGGATGTTAAAGAGCCGTGGCTTATTTTGAGAAAAGTAAGTGAAGCAATGAAAAACGGTAAAAAAATGGGAATATTAGTGCCCACTGTTAATCAGATTATAGAAGTTTTAAACGAGCTTAAAAAGATAAAACATTTTGATATACAGGTAAAAGAAATTTTCACGCGAGAGTTTAAAACCATACCGGACAGGGTGAGACCTGATGATAGAATGGTTGCACATACGGGATTTTTGATTTTTTCAAGAAAAGGAGTATAAATAAAATGTTTAATTTGGCTGAAGTTTATTTGAGAAAAAGCAATTTTACACTTGTAAGGGAAAACCTGTTAAAAGCAGAAGAAATCAGAATAGAATCCAAAGTTAACATGAACAGTAAATATATCAAAGAAAACAACATGTTTTCAATAATACTTAATATGGAAATTAAAGGTTTCGATAAAGAGGTTGAAGTTATTGAAGTTTTTGTTGAAATAGAAGGAGTGTTTATAGGAGAAGCAAAAATTAACATTTCACCTGACAATGAAGCTCTTGAAATCTTTTCCAAAGTAAAAGCTCCTCAAATGCTTTTTCCATTTATATCCGAAAACATACATAATCTGACAATGAGAGCCAAGGTAAAACCTTTGATAATTCCATACATTGATTTTAACAAGTTATATTTTGAAGAAAATAAATTTTCAAACAAACTTCATTAATCCATAAGGAGTTTTAATATGCAAATTGTAATAAACGGCGTGGGAGGACAGGGCGTAATTTTTCTCACTAAAATTTTAACTTTATCTGCTTTGAATATTTATAAAAAAGTTACAACAAGCGAAACAATCGGTATGGCTCAACGGGGAGGGTCGGTAATTTCATTTATGAAAATGGGTGAAAATTATAAAAGCCCCATGATTATTCCAGGAACCGCAGACATGCTTATATGCTTGCAGGAGCAAGAGCTGGCAAACAGCAGGGGATATTTGAAAGAGCAGGGGATAATGTATGTAAATTCAGAGCAAGGTTTTAATGCTGACAAATTGGCTCTGAAAGAAAAGCAACCTTCCATGTCAAATGTTATTTTTTTAGGTTTTCTTGCACAAGATAAAAATTTTCCTTTAAAGAGGGAAGATATTTTACCTGTATTACCTGAAAAACTTGAAAAATTCTTTCTATTAGGATATAACGCTGTTTTAAAATAAAAACAAACAGTGTTTTACGATTTGAATCGTTTTTTGGAAAAAGCTTTTAAGCAAAAAATAAGCGTCATTGAAAAAATTACAACCAAAACGCTTGCTGCAATTCCTTTTAAATAATCTCCTTCAGTAATTGATAAATAGATATTTACCGGAACATTTTCCGTTTTTCCCGGGATCCCTCCGGCAACAAGAAGGGTGGCTCCGAATTCACCGAAACTTCTAATCCATGACAAAACAGCTCCGCTTAGAATACCGCCCATTGAAAGCTTTAGTGTTGTATCGTAAAAAGACCTTACAGGACCGGCTCCCAATGTCAATGCAATTTCCTCATACACTTGAGGAACCAACTCAAAGGAATTTTTGGATGCTTTAAGAGTGAAAGGGAATGAAACAAAAAATTGAGCCACAACAGCTCCTTCAAAAGTAAAAACCATTTTTAGAAACGGCGAATTAAAAAGACTCAGCAACAGCACTCCCACTATCAAGGGTGGAATTACCACAGGTATGTCAAAAAAAGAATCAAGAATCGAACGAATAAAGCTTTTACCGCATCTTGAAAGGTAATACCCTGCTGGAATTCCGAATATACATGAAAAGAAAGTTGCCAATGCAGATGTTTTTAATCCAAAAACAATTGATTTAATAAAAATTTCATCTTTAAAAAGCTGCTGAAAATTAAGCTCCGAAAAGAGCTGAAAAGGCACAAAAAACACAACGACAGCCACAAAAAAAAGAAGAATGCAAGTAAGTCCAATGGCAATATTTTTAACAATACTCAACGAATCCCTCTCTCGCTAACCCTATCCAAACCAAAAGCTCTAAACCCGTATTTTTCAAAAATTTTTCTATTTTTACGTATAAAATCAAATAGATACAATGATTTATTAAAGTAATTTGTTGTTTTTAGAATATTAACACTTGCAGTGAAATCATATTTTTTGACAAAAGGCAAGGGTATGTATTTGAGCTTGTTGAGCTTTGCCACAGAATCGAATAAAATTCCGGAATCAACAATATTCATCTTTAAGTATGTAACTATTTGCAGAATGTTAATAGCTTCGATTATTGTATTTTCTTTTATTTTTTGGCAAATAACAGGGTTGTCTCGCTTGATTTTTAAAAAAATTTTACCAAGAGCCATTGTCTTGGGATTACCCAATGCTATTTTTATATTTTCCTTTGAAAGGTCACGGAAGCATGTTACTTTTTTTTCTCCTATTTCGGATAATGCAAAAACAGGAGATTGTTTTGCAATGCTTTCCGAGCGCAAAATCAATCCTTTTTTAATTAAAAAATCTTTGTAAAAATCACACGGAGGAGTAAACAAATCACCTTTTTTTGCAAATAATATTTTATTAACCAATTCTCCGGTCCCGCCTGTTATTATGACAACATTATCTGACTGTTTGAAATTGTTATATTTTTCAACTATTTCTTTTGCAGGAGAATAAAAAGCAGCACAGACATACCAAATTATTTCTTCAGCACATATATTAACAGCAATAAAAAAAGAACAGAATAAGATAAAAAGTTTTATTTTCATTGACTGTTGCCAAAATATTTTTTAAGGGGGATAATATTTTCTTGCGAAAAACAAAGGTTTACAAAATCATTATTTTTTAATTCCATTTTTTCTGTTTTTTCTTTGGGAAGAATTGAAGTAATGGTTATTCCTCCTGCTGCGCTTATAATTTCGTCAAATGAATGCAATTTTTTTATTTTAACTATCTTTGCAGTAAAATTGTTTTTAAATCCGGAAGATTTTTTTGAAATATCAATATATTCAGGTTTAATTGATAAAAAATCGCTATTTGATTCATAAAGGTTAAAGCTTGGAAAAGCTGAGAAAAAATCTTTCTTGGTCCATATATTTTTAAAATTCAGAAGCTGAGCGGTTTCCATAAAATCTGGTTTTTGAAAAACTTTGTCTCTACTGCCGTGCTCTATTATTTGTCCTTTGAAAACAATATATATTTCGTGTCCGAAATCATACGCATCTTCGGAATCATGCGTTACAAATATTGCTTTTGTATCTGAAAAGTCAAGGAGTTCAATAACCATTTCTTTCAAAGAGTCTCTCATAGGCTTGTCAAGAGCGCTAAAAGGCTCGTCAAGAAGCAAAATGTCCGGATTAACCATTAAAGCTCGTGCAAGTGCAACTCTCTGTTTTTCTCCTCCTGACAATTCATTGGGGAAAAAATTCATTTTGTTTTGAAGATTGAGCTTTTTTAGCAAATAGCTGAATTTTGCTTTATCAAAATGCAGTTTGTTGATTTTAACGCCATAAAGAATATTTTCTTTAACTGACATGTGAGGGAATAGGGTGTATTCCTGAGGAATATAGCCTATTTTTCTTTTATATATAGGGGTTTTGTTTTTTTTGCTGAAAAATATTTTGTTGTTAAACTTTATTGTGCCGTAATCAGGATTGTAAAACCCGGCAATCATCTTCAACAAGCTTGTTTTTCCGCTTCCGCTCGGACCAAAAAGCACCATCCTTTTGGCGTCAGATACAATATTATAAGAAAAAAGTTGCGGATTCTTGTTGAATTTTTTTGAAACAGACAATTCAAGCATGTTTTTTAATCCTTTTTGCCGAAAGAGCAAACTGGAAACGTGCAATGTTTGCAAAAATGACATAGTCCTCCGACACTGTATTCGGCAATCTCTTTGTGGGAAATTTTCTCTCCGACAGCTATTCTCGGAAGAAAAACATCCAAAGATGTGTTGGGAAAATATATTGCCGCAGCCGGAACAGCAATAACAGCCTTGTTTTTTAAATAGCCTATGGTAAGATTATTCCCCGGTTGAACAGGAGCTCCTTCACGTTCAATTGCAATGCCAGCTTCAACCATTGCAGACTTTGTAACATCGTCAGGATCCACACTGGTTCCTCCTGTAATAAAAAGAAGCTCGCATTTTAATAAAAATTCATTTATCTTATCTTTAATTAAAGGCCTGTTATCAGGCAAAATTGAAGTATTTAGAATTTTTATATTGTAGGGTTGTAATTTTTTTTCAAGCAAAGGAATGAAACCGTCTCTGATTTTGCCGGAATATACTTCGTTGCCTGTAACAATTATCGAAGCAGTAGTAATTTTATAAGGAACAACGTGAATTGCCGGCTCAGATAAAATTTCAAGACAATTTTCAATAACACTGCTTTCGCAAAACAAGGGGATTATTCTAAAAGCAGCTACAAGCTTATCTTTGGCAACAGGAAAATTGTTGTGAATAGTAACAAGAGAAGGAATTTTAAGAAGGTTAATGTTAACAATTTTATCTCTGTCAAGTTTGAATAATCCTGTTGTCGAAGAATAGAAATTGATTTTTCCTTCCTTGGGAACTTTGTCAAAATAAATGTTTTTGCCGGAAATAGCAGGAGACAACTTTAGTGCGGCGTCATCTTCATGAATAAAAACGTTATTGTGGGGAAGACCTGCAAAAACATAATTTTTACCGATTTGTCTAAACTTCTCCAAATCCTCTTCTTTGATAATGTGACCCTTTTTAAAGGCAATACCTTTGAATCCCTTTTCTGCATCCACTTCTGTAACATCATGTATTAATTCAAGCCCTACAGCATCTTCTATTTTAACTTTTTGCATTTGCTTACCCTCATTTAATTCTCGTTATCTTCTACCAAGAATATCGGCAGCGTGTCAAGCCTTTTATTTTTCATGTAAAATTTAACTTCGCATAATATATATTATGTAAAATTTATTTTGTAGAAAAATTTTTAAGTGAAATAATCGGTTGATTTTTGTATCGATTTCATATAAATTAAATATTGTGTTTTATTAATGGCAGGAGGTTTTTATTGAAAATATTCATAGTTGGCGCTGGTGAAGTTGGCTTTAATCTTGCCGAACGTTTAAGCTCTGAAAACCACGAAGTCATAATATTGGATAAAAATGAAAATAAGACCGAGCAAATTTCATCACAAATCAATGCTTTTGTTTTTCACGGAGACGGTGCGTCTGTTGCTGATTTGGAAAATGCCGGGATTGAAAATACCGATATTTTTGTTGCAGTAACAGATAAAGACGAAGTTAATCTAATCTCTTGCTTTGTTGCAAATAATTACAAAATTCCTTTAAAAATTGCCAGAATTCAAAATGAAGAATTTTTAAATCTTGACACAAAAAAATTAGGTATTGACCTTGTTATAAATACGAACTTCGCAGTTGCCAAAGAGGTTGAAAATCTTGTTAAATTTGCTGAAGCTCATGAATTTATAACTTTTGACAACGGCAAAGTTATTCTTTTTGGAATGATTATAGATAAAGATAATCCTTTTTGTAATAAAAATTTAATAGAATTAAATACTTACAGAAAAAAACATCCTTTTCTCATTATTGCAATAGAGCGCGACAATGATTTTATCATACCAAAAGGCTCTGATAAAATTTTGGAAAATGACCATATCATATTCTTAACCCTTGGCAAAAATATTGATGAAATTAAAAATATATTTAAAAAATCCGAACAAAAAAGGAAACATAAGCATATTTTTATTATTGGAATAAGCAAAATAGGTATTGAAATTTCCAAAAATTTATCTGATAAAAAAAATTACAAACTTACTATAGTGGATAAATGCATTGAAAAATGCAATTTATTGGACGAAATAATTGATGATGCATTGATTCTAAACATTGATGCCCTTGACATTAACCAACTATCCCAAGAAGGTTTTGAAAATGCAGATGTGGTAATTTCAGTTACAGACAGTGACGAGACGAATATTGTTATATCCACAATAGCCAAAAAATACAAAATAAAAAAGACAATAGCTTTAATTAGGAGAGCAGGATATGCACCGTTTCTTGATTTATTCGGCATAGACAATCTTCTCAGTCCGAGATTAATTACTGCAGGTTACATTTTAAAATACGTTAGAAGAGGAAAAGTTGTATCAGCAGTGCCAGTTTTTGAGAATAAAGGTGAAATTATCGAATATGTTATTACACAGAAAACACTTGTTTCCAAGCAGATAATGGAAATATATCTTCCGGAACATACTATCATAGGAGCTGTTGTTAGAGGCAACAAAGCAATAATACCTTCTGGAGACACAATGCTTCAACAGAATGACAAGCTGATTATTTTCACAAAATCCGACGCTTTGGAAAGTCTTGAAAAAATATTTGCATAAATGAATTTAAAATTTTCCTTAAAAATACTATCTGGTTTAATGTTTTTCGTGGGGATTTGCCTGATAATTCCTGCAATAATATCACTTTTACATCATCATGACGGCGAATTTGAGCGCCTTGTAGTTATTTCTTTTGCTTCCATATCTTTAGGTTTAACCGCTTTTAAAACTCTCAAACCTAAATCAAACGAACTTACACACAAAGACGGTTTTTTTATTGTTTCAGGAGGATGGATACTTTTTTCTTTTGTAGGCGCCCTTCCCTTTTATTTTTCCAAGTATTTTCATTCGTTTGCAGATGCTTTCTTTGAATCTGCATCAGGTTTTACCACTACCGGCTCAACTATACTTACAAATATTGAGGCTGTTGCCCCAAGCCTTCTTTTTTGGAGAAGTTTGATACAATGGTTGGGAGGTATGGGTATTATTGTTCTTACAATAGCAATATTACCTTTTTTGGAAATAGGTGGAATGCAAATGTATCAGGCTGAGGTGCCTGGTCCCACAAAAGACAAATTAACACCGAGAATTGAGGACACAGCTAAACTACTGTGGATTGTTTATTTTCTTTTTACAGTTGTTGAAATAATCTTATTAATGGTAGGAGGCATGTCTCTTTACGATTCTGTCTGCCATGCTTTCACAACAATGGCAACAGGCGGATTTTCAACTAAAAACGCAAGTATAGCAGCTTATAATTCCGCATATATTGATTATGTAATCACCTTTTTTATGTTTTGCGCTGGCATTAATTTTTCTTTGCATTACCAATTGTTATTTAAAAGAAATTTTAAAGTTTTTTTCAAAAACACTGAAGCTAAATTTTATATTTTTATATCACTGGTAGCCACCTTGATTTTAACTGTTTCTCTTATTATCAATAATAATTATGATACAATTTCCAATGCATTTAGATACGCTGTTTTTCAAGCAGTTTCAATTGTAACCACAACAGGATACGGAACAGCGGATTTTGAAAAATGGTCTTATCTGTGCCAGTTTCTATTGGTTATACTTATGCTTATAGGAGGATGCGCAGGCTCAACAGGCGGAGGGATAAAGCATATAAGAATTTTTGTTTATTTAAAATATACATTCAACCAGATATTTAAAATAATTCATCCCAATTCTGTTAAACATTTGAAATTGGAAGGTAAAATATTGGATGTGACTATTGTTTCAAGCATTATAAGTTTTATTGCTCTATATTTTCTCGTTTTTACATGCTCTTCCATACTTTTGCTTGCATTTGGAGGACAGGACATTGTTACTTCTTTGTCTGCTGTTATTGCAACATTGAGCAATATTGGTCCCGGTTTGGGCAATGTGGGACCTGTGGATAATTTTTCAGGATTTACTGATACGGGAAAATACATTCTTTCTTTCTGTATGATTGTGGGACGACTTGAATTTTACACTGTTCTCGTAATGCTTCATCCTGATTTTTGGAAAAATATTAAATTATAAATTATTATTTTTTCTTTGCCTTAAAAATCCTCACTGTTGGAAAATAATTCAACACTTCCTGAAATAGTTTTTTATCGTAATTACCCAACAGATACATTTGGTTAAAATTTGAATCATAAACGTTTCTATCAAGAATATAAACTTTGAAAATCCTTTTATTAATCATAAGAATTTCTAAAAAATATTTTGCCGTTGGCTCAATACTCCTGTTTTCTGCAATTTTTCCGTTATTTATTACAATTAGCCTGTTTAATTTGGTATTGTTAAGCAATCCTCTGCTCAAATCAATAATGTATCTTCCGCACATTAACTTGCCTTTTGAATATCCTGAGCACCTGATTTCCCCGAATCCGTTATATGAGCCTTTTTTAGTGTAAAAATTCCAGTTTCCTATGAAATTCATTGCACCGAACTTTCCAACCATGTCACGTGTAAAAACAACATAAATATTGGGATTATTAACACTTTTATCATAATTCTTTATCATTCCCAAAATCTTTTGCAAATTATTGCTGTCTTTTGAAAGTTTGATTATATCATTCAGCTTTTTATTATCTATCAAGCTTATTGTATTGTAAAGCTCTTGTTGCGAAGTTTTAACAATTGATTGTGCCACCAAATACGTAATCCAACCTCCGTGGACACCACCGTCGTGAAAAGTCGCTCTTTCGGTAACATCCATATAAGCATAACCGAAATCCCACCAACTGTATATTGCCGAACCCTTTGGCATAATCCTTTTCATTAAGTGAAAACTCGAATAAAGGTCAACTGGAATTGAAGGTCCCGGAATATACGAATAAGCGGTTTTCCCTGAAAGCATAAAAAATATCAGAAAACCGGCAATACATGAGATTAATGTCTTATAAAGCTCTTTTAAATTGAAAACTTTTTTTAGATATTTCATAATGTAATCAATGATAAATCCCAATCCAGCTCCCACAAAAGGGACAAGATACATTGCAAGTCTGTTGGAACTTTTAAATACAAGCATTCCAAGAAAAAATAACGGCAATACAGGTATAAACCTTCTCCATTTCAGGAGCGCCACAACAGCAAATGATAGTAAGCCCAAAAAAGAAACCCAAGGAATGTCTATAAAAAATTTTAAAGTGGAAGTAATCGATTTATGCTGTGTTTCAGTAATTGTTTGATTAATATTGGGTAATGCCACAGAAGCTGCATTTTTAACTGCAACCTTTACGCTTCCGTATTTGCTTAAAAAAACGGCTACTCCTTTGAAACTATGCAAAAAAGTAATTGGATTAACAAAAATTATAAATAAAATCAAACATATTGCTGCAACTTTTTTGTCTGTTTTTTGGACAAAAAGAAATAATGCAAAAAAAACAAAATAAACTGCAATTAAACCAACCTGATAATACCACCAATTATACAGTAACATACTTAAACCAGCAAGAGCAGCATAAAGGTATACTATCTTTTCCTTTTTAACAGTGGAAATAAGATATATGAAAAGAGATGCAAGAAAAGGGAAAAAAAGATTTAAACTGTCTGTATCCACCCTTCCTGTGCAGGAGCGAACATAATAAGAAAAAGAGAAGCTTCCGATAAAACCGGATAAAATAGCAGCAGTTGGAAACCCGTTTAGATAAAAATAAATACCGAGAGGAATAATAAAAAGGCTTGCAAGTATAGGTATTAGGTAAATTCCCACATAATAAACGCTTTTATTGAAAATCTTGCTTAGCTTGGCTAACATCCATGAAAGCATCGGAACAGGACTGGGAGCAGGCTTTCCTTCCGGATATGCCCTCAGTTTGTCAATTTTTCCATAAGTATTGTTTTTTATTTCTTTGGAGTATCTCAGCCAATAATAAGCATCAAGAGTTGTCATCATAGGTGTGTCTTTTACAAAATAGACGTTCTTATGTTTCTTCCAATAGGAGAATTGTCCGTATCTTTTAGTGGCGGAAATAACTGCTACTCCTATTAAAAAAGCCAAAAAAATCGCAACAGAAAAATTTATTTTATTTTTTAAGTTTTTCAAAATAGTCTCCTTACTTTAAATTAGCTGTCATTAATACCAAAAACAATCTCTATTGGCAATTATTTTGTTGAAATTCAGGCACTATCTCCTTAAGTTTTTTAACAATTTCTTTTTTTGAAATAAGCTCTTCTATATCTTTTTCAAGTTTTTCTATATTGTAAAATGTTGGTTTTGCAATGTATATTGATTCGTATGTGGTGTTTTCTTCTTTATCCTCCAATAAAAGCTCTTCGTATAATTTTTCACCAGGCTTCAAACCTGTAAAAACAATTTTAATTTCATCTTCTTTTCCGTATAGTTTTATCAATTTTTTTGCAAGATTTAAAATTTTTACAGGCTCACCCATGTCAAGAATAAAAACTTCTCCCCCTTTTGCTATTGCAGCAGCTTGCAGCACAAGTTGGCAAGCTTCGGGGATTAGCATGAAAAATCTTGTAACTTCCGGATGAGTAACAGTAACAGGACCTCCTTTGTTTATCTGTTCAATAAATTTAGGGACAACACTGCCGCTGCTTCCGAGAACATTTCCGAACCTAACAACGGAAATTTCAGTTTTATCCGAATGAACGTTTTGAGCATAAAGCTCACATACCCTCTTGGTGGCGCCCATTATACTCGAAGGTCTTACAGCTTTGTCAGATGAGATAATCACAACTTTTTTAACTTTGTTCGCAATTGCAGCATCAATAACGTTCTTAGTGCCTAAAATATTGTTAACAACAGCAGAATACCCGTTTTTTTCCACAAGATGAACATGTTTGTATGCAGCAGCATGAATAATTATATCTGGAACTTTTTCTCCGATTATTGAAAACAAGTCATCCCTTTCTGTAACGGATTTTAAAACAGGTTTGATATTTTTATTATTTTGCAATTCCTCTGTTATTTTGTAAAGATTAAACTCGGAATTATCTATCAATATAAGATTTTTGGCTTTAAAACGTATACACTGCCTGCAAATTTCACTTCCTATGCTCCCTCCTGCTCCTGTTACAATAATTGTTTTATTCTTGATAAATTTTGATATTGTTTCAATATCCAAATCTTTTGGTTTTCTTGCAAGCAAATCTTCTATGGATATGTCTTTTATTTCATCAACTCTATCTTCAAGAAATTTTAAAATTTTTATTTCAGTAACACCTGAATTATTTAATCTTTCGAAAATCTCATCAAGGAATTTTGAGGGATAATCTTTGGTTATAACAGCTGTTTGAATCCCATGCTTTGAGATTATTTCTTCCAGCTCGTCTAAAGGTAAAATTTTAAAATTTCCTATGTAAGAACTAATAAGATTTTTGTCTGTTTCCAAAATTGCTTCAACATTAAAAGGCAAGTCTTCATTAAAAAAAGACAAGATTCTCGAATGAGCTCCTATTAACAGAGCGGGCTTTTTGCCTTTACCCGAAATATTTTGAATATGCAATCTTTTTGAAATTCTAAAAAATCCTATAAAAATAATGGAAAGAAAAAAATCGATTAGAACCGCACTCCTTGGCATAGGTAAAAAAGGTTGCAAAAAAAACATGTATGCGGAAATAAAAACAGTATATGCAACAATATGGGAATAAAGAATCTTTTTCATATCTTGGAGGCTGAACAGTCTCCAAGTAACAAAATACAATTTAAAATAGTATGCAAAAATTAATTTTAAAGAAAATAAAAGAATAAATACAACAGGAAAACAATTGAAGAATTGTCGTGGGATATCGAAATTAAAACGTAAATTATAAGAAAAATAGAGCGTAAAGATAGAAATTAAAATATCGCTGATTATAAAAAATATTATTCTTGTTTTTTTTGTTGGTTTAATAAGTTTATATATATTCATACAGTAAAATTATTCCATTCCAAGTGCTATGTCTTTAAGCAAATCTTTTAAAATTTTTCCAGAAGGTGATTTGGGAAGCACCTGAGTAAACCTTATCTCTTGAAGGTTTAACCAGTCTCCTATATCTCGTGTAAGTTTTTCTTTAATTTCTCTTTCCAATTCGGAAAGCTGCCATTCGTTAACCACACTTGTTTCAGGTATGCAAAATAAAGATAAAATAGCGCCTTTTCTCGGATGATTATATGAAATTACCGCACACTCTTCTATTTCATCAATCTTGGAGATAACAGACTCAATTTCAAGCAAACTAACTCTTCTTCCTTCTATATTAATTATGTTGTCAATTCTTCCTTTAAGAAAAATATAACCTTCTTTGTCTCTGTAAGCACTGTCTCCTGTGAAAAAATAATTTTTATCCCCGTATCTGTTCCAGTAAAAATTTTCATAACTTTTAGTATCGTTTAAAATATCCCTGATTAGAGCAGGATGCGGTTTTTTCAAAACTATTGTTCCGTTGGTTTCGCCCTTGAGCTCACTACCCATTGAGTCCACCAAAGCAACATCGACTCCGGGAATAGGTTTGGCAATTGATTCCGGTTTGGGATGAACAAGGCAAGGTATTGAAGAAATTAATGCTCCGCCTGATTCTGTTTGAAACCATATATCTATAATGGGAGTAACTTTATAGCCGAGCACTTTATATACCCACTGGAGTAGCGGGATTTTAACGGTTTCACCTGTTGTTGCTATTAATTTTAGACTCTTTGTGTCACCGTCGGTTTTCTTTTTTTGATTTGCATTCATCAAATTCCTTAAAACGTGAGGATGTGTATAAAGCTTGGTGATTCTGTGGTGCTCTATTATTTCATAGAATCTGTCCGCTGATTCGTAATCAATTGACCCTTCGAAAATAAAAACCGTTGCTCCTTGGGATAATGGACCGTATATTGAATATGTAAAACTTACAATTGACGAAAGGTCAAAAGTGCACCAATAGGTGTCGGTTTCAGATAAATCGAAAATCAGATGAGAGGTAAAAAAAGCCCATAATAGATAGCCTGCGGAGGAATGAACGAGCCCTTTGGGCTCAACTTGATTTGTAGCTGCATATATTATAAAAAGAGGGTCTTCTGACTCAGCATAAAATTTTTTAAACAGCAGCGCTTTGCTAAAACTTATAGATTCCACAAGCTCGTGAAACCATATATCTTTGAACGGGCGCATTTTAATTCTTCTGCCTGTTCTTTTGACTACAATTACATATTTGACTATTTTTTCAATTTTCTCGAATATTTCATCTATTTTACCTTTGACTTTGTAATATCCTTCTTCAAAACTTCCGTCTGAAGTTATGATAATATCTGGTTTAGAATCCAAAATCCTGTCAAGTAAAGCCTCGGATGAAAATTTATAATTATATACAATGTGCACGGCTCCCAATTTGGCACATGCAAGTATAGTTATAATAACTTCCGGAAGATTAGGCATAAAAAGAAAAACTCTGCTACCTTTTTTTATTCCAAGCTCTTTTAAAGCAAACGCCAGTTTTGAAACTTCCGAATAAAGTGTCTGATAAGTGAATACCTTTTCACTGCCGTCAATTCCTTCCCAAATGAATGCAGCTTTGTTTTTTTTGGGAGTATCGAGAAATTTTTCAAAAACATTGTATGAAACGTCAAGTCGTCCTTTTGTGAACCATCTGTAGTTAGGTTTATTGGAATCATCCAAAACTTTCCAATAAGATTTATTCCATTCAATATATTTTTTGGCAATTGTATCAAAAAATTTTAAATAATCTTCTTGATACAGATTCTGGTAATTTTGAAATTCATCGTAAAGAAATGAAGTTCTTTTGAATTTTCTACATAGCAATGCAAGGTCTTC